>JAYVYA010000297.1:0-3127 GCA_043784745.1 Hyphomicrobiales bacterium | reverse complement strand
CAACTCGCCCGAGACGCCGCTGTTTCACAAAGGCGCGGTGCTCTACAATCACCATAATGCCCGTAAGGCCGCGCATGACAAAAGCACGGTGATTGCGGTGGAAGGCTATGTCGATGTGGTCAGCATGACCATGGCGGGCTTTCCCCATGTCGTCGCCCCGCTCGGCACTGCGCTCACAGCCGAACAATGCGAATTGCTGTGGAAAATGGCCGAAGAGCCAGTGTTGTGCTTTGACGGGGACAAGGCCGGGCGCAAGGCCGCCTACCGCGCCATTGACACCGCCCTCCCGCTCATCGGCCCCGGCAAGTCGTTGCGCTTCGCATTGTTGCCCGAGGGGCAGGACCCGGATGACCTCGCCCGCAGTGGCGGCCAGAGCGCTGTCAGCGCGGTGATCGACGCCGCCCGCCCGCTGGCCGATGTGCTGTGGGCGCGCGAGGTGGATGCGGCCCAGCCGCTCGACACGCCCGAGCGCAAGGCCGCGCTGGAGCGGCGGCTGCGCGAAATCGTCAAATCCATCGCCGACGAAACCCTGCGCGGGCATTATCAGGATGAACTCCGCGCCAGACTCAATATTCTGTTTGGCCGCACGCCGCGCCAGCCCGGCGGTGCCCCCAGCCGGCAAAACGCCCGCTGGACGCCGCCGCCGCGCCAGAAGCGCGGCGGCGACGGGCGTGAATTGCAGGGCGGCGCTTCCATAGCCCCGCAAATTGGTGCGAGCCTGGCCCGCTCCGCCTTGTTCGGGGCAGGGCAAGTCAAGGCCCCGCCACGCGAAATGCTGATTCTCACCGTGATGCTTAACCATCCCGAAATCCTCGCCCGGCATGCCGAGGAACTTGGCGCCCTCGACTTTTCGGGGCGCGAACATGTGCGGCTGCGCAATTGCCTTGTGGCGCTGGCCGCCGGGCCATTGACCGGTGCGGCCGAACTGGCGGCGGCAGTGGATGCCGCCGGACTCGGCGAATTGCGGCGCAAGCTGGACGCTGCCGCCACAATTCCGTCATTATGGTGTATTAGCTCCGCCGCCGCCGAAGTGGATGCTGAACAGGTTTTGCGCCAGGCCCTGACCTTGCATCGCAGGCATCACGCATTACATCAGGAACTGCGCGCGGCCCAGCAGGCTTACGCCGATGAAACGCTGGATGATGCGGCGAGGGAAATGGCCTTTGCCCGTATTTGCGACATTCAGAGCCAGCTCGCGGCGATTGACGGCATGGAAGCCTCCGTCGAAGGCTTTGGCATCATGTCGGGCCGGCCCGACAAGGATATTTAGCTTGATGCCCGAAATTGTGGGCAGAAAGCGGCAAAAAAGCGTTTGGTTAACCGGAGCTTAAGCAGCGCCGGTAGAGTTTGGCAGGACGAATCGTCGGGATCGCAGCGGGCACTTCGCTGCGGTCAATTTTTCGTGGCGGCGGCAATCTTGCCCGGCGGCGGCAACCTTGGCCGTTGGCCGCAACCTTGGCCGTTGGCCGAATGTGACAGGACCGGAGTAGACATGATGGCGAAAAAAGACGACGAAAAGAGCGAAGTGGAAGGCGCTGAACCCGAGCGCACTGATAGCCCCTTGCTCGATTTGTCCGATGCCGCCGTCAAGCGGATGATCAAGCTCGCCAAAAAGCGCGGCTTTGTCACCCATGCCGAGCTAAATGCGGTGCTGCCCTCCGAGGAAGTCACGTCCGACCAGATTGAAGACATTTATTCCATGCTCAGCGAGATGGGCATCAGTGTCAGCGATGGCGATGAGGCCGACGAGGCCGAGGCCCCCGCCGAGGAAGCCGCGCCCGATGAGGAGGAGGCCGAAGGTGGCGACCTGGTGGAAGTGGCGCGCGCCGCCCCCGTCGCCATCAAGAATTCCGAACCTGCCGACCGTACCGACGATCCCGTGCGCATGTACCTGCGCGAAATGGGATCGGTGGAACTGCTGTCGCGCGAGGGCGAAATTGCCATTGCCAAGCGCATCGAGGCCGGCCGCGAGGCAATGATTGCCGGTCTGTGCGAAAGCCCGCTGACCTTTCAGGCCATTATCATCTGGCGCGACGAACTCAATGACGGCAAGGTTCTGCTGCGCGAGATCATTGATCTGGAAGCCACTTATGCTGGCCCCGATGGCAAGAATACGCCCAAGATCGACATGACCGCCCCCGGCGCGCAGGAAGAGCTGGCCGCCCGCCTCGCCGCCCCCACCGCCCCTCGCACCCCGCCCGCCGGGCTGGACGGCGAGGCCCCGCCCGCCGACGAGAACTTTGACGATGACGACGACATGGAAAATTCCATGTCGCTGTCGGCCATGGAAGCCGAGTTGAAGCCCAAGGTGCTCGACACGTTTGACCGCATTGCCGACGCCTACAAAAAGCTGCGCAAGGTGCAGGACCAGAATGCCGAGCACAAGCTGAAAAGCGAGGAAAAGACCCCGGCACAGGACCGCCGGTATCAGGCACTGAAAAAGGATGTCGTCACTGACGTCAAGTCGCTCTCGCTCAACCAGAACCGCATTGATGCGCTGGTGGAGCAACTCTATGATATCAACAAGCGCCTGATCGGCCTTGAGACCCGCCTGCTGCGGCTGGCCGAGTCTTGCGGGGTTGGCCGCGAGGATTTTCTGAAGCACTACCAGGGTGCCGAGATCGACCCGAAATGGCTGGCCCGCGTGGCCAGGCTGACGACGCGCGGGTGGCAGAGCTTTGCCACGGCCCAGAAGCAGCCCGCCGAGGAATTGCGCCTGGAAATCCACACGCTGGCGTCCGAAACCGGCCTTGATATTCAGGAATTTCGCAAAATTGTCCTGATGGTGCAAAAGGGCGAGCGCGAGGCCCGCCAGGCCAAGAAGGAAATGGTCGAGGCCAATTTGCGCCTCGTTATCTCCATCGCCAAGAAATACACCAACCGCGGCCTGCAATTCCTCGACCTGATCCAGGAAGGCAATATCGGACTGATGAAGGCTGTCGACAAGTTCGAATACCGCCGCGGCTACAAATTCTCGACCTATGCGACCTGGTGGATCCGCCAGGCGATTACGCGCTCCATCGCCGACCAGGCCCGCACCATCCGCATTCCCGTCCACATGATCGAGACGATCAACAAGCTGGTGCGGACCTCGCGCCAGATGCTGCACGAGATTGGCCGCGAGCCC
>JAYVYA010000296.1:0-9273 GCA_043784745.1 Hyphomicrobiales bacterium | reverse complement strand
CACTCCGCGCAAGGGCGCACTGGAAGGGCGCGGTCCCGGTTTTGCTCCGCCAGCTCATAGGGCAGGCTCCGCCACGGGTGCCCATAACACGTCGTCAATCCGGGCAGCGCCGGTCAGCAGCATCACCAGCCGGTCAAACCCCAAAGCGCAGCCGCTAGCTTGCGGCATATGGGCGAGGCAGGCGAGAAAATCCTCGTCCAGCGGGTAAGTCTCGCCATAAATCCGCAATTTCTCGGCCATTTCCATTTCAAAGCGGCGGCGCTGCTCGCTGGCGTCAATCAGTTCGCCAAAGCCGTTGGCCAGTTCCACCCCGCAGGCATAAAGTTCGAAGCGCTCGGCAAAGCGCGGGTCCTCCGGCTTGGCCCGCGCCAGAGCTGCCTCGCAGACGGGATAATCCATCAGCAGCGTGGCGCGCCCCATGCCCAGATGCGGCTCAATGCATTGCGACAGCACCTTGCTGAAAATATCGGACCAGGTGTCATCAGGCGTCACCCGCACCCCGGCCTGCCCCGCTTCCAGGGCAAATGCCTCGCGCCCGGTGCCGTCATCCGCTCCCGGCAGCAGCGCTGCCAGGTCAATTCCGGCATGGCGCTGAAACGCGGTCACCACCCGCAGGCGCTCCGGCCCGGCGAAGGGGTCGGCCTCATGTCCGCGAAATTGCAGGCGCTGCACGCCTGCCGCCCGCGCCGCTACGCCGAGCATGGCGGCGCAATCCTGCATCAATGCGCCATAGGGCTGGCGGGCCCGGTACCATTCCAGCATGGTGAATTCGGGATGGTGCAGCGGCCCGCGCTCGCGGTTGCGGAAGACGTGACCCAGCGCATAAATCCGCTCCTCCCCCGCTGCCAGCAGCTTTTTGCAGGCAAACTCAGGCGAGGAATGCAGATAGAGCCGCTGCGCCGGGCTGTCGCCCGTGATAAATTCAGTTTCAAACCCCGCAATATGCGCTTCATTGCCCGGAGACACTTGCAAAATCGCCGGATCCACCTCGCAAAATCCGTCCTCCGCCAGCCAGCGGCGCAATGCATCGCGCACACGGTTACGCGCCAGCAGCCGGGGGCGGCGGGCCTCGTGAACGTGCGGCATCCAGAGCGGGGAAGCGGGAGCGAACAGCATGATTGCCCCTGTCTAGGCGAAGGGGGCGGCAAATGCCAGCTTGGCCGGCCTATTTCACCAGACGCGGGCTGGCGATCAATGTCGTGGCAAACAGTTTCTGGACCGCCGTCTGAATGTCGGCGGGCAGATTGGCCGACAGCGCCACGGAAGTATTGGAGGCGCAGGCCTGCATGTTGCCTGCAACCAGCGGCTTCAGGGTATTGTTGATATATTGCGAGCGCAGGTCATAGGCCACCTGCGCGGCTGGCAATGTATATTGCAGTTCCAGCGTCAACATTGTCGCACCAGCGGTTTTTAGCGGCTGGCACCAGGCGGGGTTGAGGCCGGTGAGGTCCATTTGCCCGTCGTTGACCGGATCGGCTATGGAATGGGGTGTGAAGGGAACAAAATCACTGCTGATGTTCCAGGATCCGGATGCCGTATTATCCACGGAATCTCCAATCGCATCTGTCAAAAACAGCACATAAACCAATGGCTTGCCGGGCGAAGTCCCGTCGCCGTAAGCGGTGGTGATTTTGGATTTGAGACTTACCAGGGCAAATGCCGCATTGGTGCCAGCATCATAGCCGGCCAGTTGCATCTTGCTGACAGCCGTTGCCACAGCGGTCAGGTTCGAGGTGATATCGATGTCCGTCGACATGGCATCGGCAAAAGAATAGATGCCAAAACGTACCACATTGCTCGACCCGGCGCTTTGCGCCTGGCTGACAATCGTGCTGAGCGCCGATCTGACCACATCAAATCGCAAGGTTGCGCCCGCTGCATGGGCCCCAGCATCGGTATTGTTGGCATGGCAGGCCAACGTGCAGCCAATCGCCGATTGCATGATGGACTGGTCGGCTGGCGAAGCACCAATGCCCATGGAGGCCGATTTGTCCGCCAGCACATAAATATCGACATAACGAAGCCCGGATGCCGAGGAAGCGGCTGTGCCCGTCAGCGGAATAGTGGTCATGCCAAAAATTTTGGCCAGCGTAGTATCCATACCGGCGGAATAGGTCAGGGATACGGTTACGGCATTATTCGCCCGGCTGACACTGGCTGTCGCCGATTGTACAGTGACGCCGGCAGGCTTGGTCCCGTTGCTGAACATGGCAATTGCAGCGGCCTTGCTGGCATTATCCTGCTGGTCGGCGGTGCTGAACACATTGACGTTGCGCGGGGCCAAAGCCGCCAGCACAGCTGAATCAGCAATGGCATCAAGGCTTGCCTTGGCCCCGAGGGCCCGGGAATAATCAATCGCCATGCCCGTCATGCCCATCAGCGGAAACAGCGCGAAGGCAAATATCATGCCGGTATTCCCGCCATGGTCGGCGAGAAGGCGCCGGATCAACCGGGTGACAATACCCGTTCCACGCGTGAAATTCATGTCAAAATGCCCGTTTTGCCTGCGCCGGTTCAAAATGGCAGCGATTTATTGAATTTTTTGTAACCCCGGCACTGCGGATACCAAAGTATTAGGCCAAACCCCGGCATTGGTGAACAAAAATTTAACAGCCCGCATCAATGGTTGAGCACAGCCGTCCAAATCGGCTACAAGGTGGCTCCCACCGGAAAATCAGGATGTCCATGACCCCCAAGCCCAAAGGCAGCCCGCAGGAGCAGGCCGAAATTCTGATGCAGGCCCTCCCGCATATGCTGCGCTATGACGACATGATCGTCGTGGTCAAATACGGTGGCCATGCCATGGGGGACGAGGCCACCGCCCGCTCGTTTGCCAAGGACATGGTGCTGCTGGAGCAGTCGGGCGTCAACCCGGTGGTGGTGCACGGCGGCGGCCCGCAAATCGGGGCCATGCTGGCCAAACTCGGCATCAAGTCGCAATTTTCCAACGGCCTGCGCATCACCGACCGCGAGACGGTGGAAATCGTCGAGATGGTGCTGGCCGGGTCCATCAACAAACAAATCGTCGGCTTCATCAATGCTGCCGGCGGGCGGGCCATTGGCCTGTGCGGCAAGGACGGCAATATGGTCACCGCCGTCAAGCTGACCCGCACCCAGGCCGACCCCGGCTCGAGGATCGAGCAGGCGGTCGATCTCGGATTTGTTGGCGAACCCAGCAATGTCGATACCACCGTGCTCGACCAGGTGCTGGGCCGCGAGCTGATTCCGGTGCTGGCACCCGTGGCGGCAGGCGCCGATGGCGAGACCTACAATGTCAATGCCGATACTTTTGCCGGCGCGATTGCCGGGGCGCTCGGTGCCAAGCGCCTGCTGTTCCTGACCGATGTGCCGGGGGTGCTGGACAAGGACAAGAACTTGCTGAAAGAGCTGAAGATGGACCAGATCCGTGGCCTGATTGCCGATGGCACCAGTACCGGGGGCATGATTCCGAAGGTGGAAACCTGCATCTATGCACTGGAGCAGGGCGTCGAAGGTGTTGTCATCCTTGATGGCAAGCAACCCCATGCCGTGCTGGTGGAATTGCTGACCGACCACGGCGCCGGCACGCTCATCACCCGCTGAAAAGAGGAGAAACCTTGACCTTCCAGCCCGCCATGCCGCTGACCGGAAAGGAAATGCAGCGCTTTGCCCGCGTCGATACCTGGGTTTTTGACCTCGACAACACGCTCTACCCGTTTGGCAGCGACATCTGGCCGCAGATTGACCAGCGCATCACCGCCTTCTTCATGAACACCTTTGGCCTCGACGGACTGACCTCCCGCGCCCTGCAAAAGCATTATTACGAGCGCTACGGCACCAGCCTGCGCGGCCTGATGCTGGAGGATGGCATCAATCCCGCCGCCTTCCTTGGCTTTGTCCATGATATCGACCGCTCCAGCCTGTTGCCCAATCCGGGCTTGGCCGCCGCCATCCGTGCCTTGCCCGGGCGCAAGCTGATCCTGACCAATGGCTCGCGCGAGCACGCCCTGCGCACTGCCGAGCGGCTCGGCATAGCCGAATTGTTCGAGGACATGTTTGACATCGAGGCGGCGGACTTGGTGCCCAAGCCCGAAGCGGCCACCTACGACAGGTTCTTCGACAGGCACGCCATTGACCCCGCCCGCTCCGCCATGTTTGAAGATTTGAACCAGAATTTGAGGGTGCCGCACGCGCGCGGAATGGCCACTGTGCTGGTGACGGAACAGCATTTGCCCCCCGCCCCGCTGGCCTGGGTTGATTTTGCCACCCATGATCTCACCGCTTTCCTGCACGCCACCCAGGCCGGCCGAAACGCCTGACCTTCACCCCCGGGCCCGCCATGCCGTTTCCCCTTGACGAAGAACAAGATGCCATCCGCGAGATGGCGCAAGATTTCGCCCTCACGGAACTTGCCCCCCATGCGCAGCAATGGGACGAACAACGGCATTTTCCGGTGGACGTGCTGCGCAGGGCCGCCGCGCTCGGGCTGGCGGGAATGTATGTGCGCGACGCCAGCGGCGGGGCCGGACTGACGCGGCTGAACGCAGCGCTGGTGTTTGAGGCTCTGGCGACCGGCTGCCCGACCATTGCCGCCTACATCTCCATCCATAATATGGTGGCGTGGATGGTCGATACTTTTGGCAATCGGGCCCAGCGTGGCCGTTTCCTGCACAAGCTGCTGACCATGGAACACTTGGCCAGCTACGCGTTGACCGAACCGGGCGCGGGTTCGGACGCCGCCGCCTTGAAAACCAAAGCCCGGCGCGACGGGGATTTTTATGTGCTGGACGGGCAGAAGCAGTTTATCTCCGGCGCTGGCGTCGCGAATCTCTACGTGGTGATGGTGCGCACTGGCGGCGAGGGGGCGAGCGGAATCTCGGCCCTGCTGGTGGAGGCGGGCACGCCCGGCCTGTCGTTTGGGGCCAACGAGAAGAAAATGGGCTGGAATGCCCAGCCCACCCGCGCCATGATTTTTGAAAACGCCCGCGTTCCCGAAGCCAACCTTTTGGGCGTGGAGGGTGAGGGCTTCAAGTTTGCCATGCGCGGCCTGGATGGCGGGCGGCTCAACATCGGGGCCTGCTCGCTCGGCGGCGCGCAGGCGGCGCTGGACAAGGCGATTGCCTATACCGGCGAGCGCCATGCCTTTGGCAAACCCGTCGCCGCGTTTCAGGCCACGCAATTTGCTCTGGCCGACATGGCGACCGAGCTGGAAGCGGCGCGCCAGTTGCTCTGGCACGCCGCCCGCGCGCTGGACGCGAAGGACGCCCGCGCCACCGTTCTCTGCGCCATGGCCAAGCGCCTGGCCACCGACACCGGCTTCTCCGTCGCCAACCGCGCCCTGCAATTGTTTGGCGGCTACGGCTATTTGTCCGATTACGGCGTGGAGAAGATTGTGCGGGATTTGCGGGTGCACCAGATTCTGGAAGGCACCAACGAGATCATGCGGGTGATTGTGGCAAGGGGGGTGATGGGGTAGGGGCCGACAACTTACAAGGTGCAATGAGGAATTTGAGATGACCATTCAAATGCTGAGGACACCCAGCGGTGATGAACTGGTGGTATTGCCGCTGGAGGAATACAAACGGCTTGTCGCGCTGGCCGCTGAAGCAGAAGAAGATGCCGCCGACATCGCCGCTTATGACGCTGCCAAATCCGAGTTTGACGCATCGGGCGGGCAAGCATTGCCGCTGGAAGTCTCGGCTATGATGCTGAAAGGCATTTCCCTATTGCGCTCCCTGCGCAAATGGCGCGGGCTGACGCAGGTGGAACTGGCAGGGAAGGCCGGCATCCAGCAAGGGTTCCTGTCTGATATTGAACTGGACCGCCGCAAAGGCTCGGCGGACACGCTGGTTGCGCTGGCGGGGGCGCTGGATGTGCCAGCGGGGTGGGTGGTGTAACGCAACAGAATAACCGCCTTCTTTGGCCTTTCCTCAACGCCAGCCACAGGCCGAAGCGGGCGCAGATTTCAGTGCTGCACAATAAGGCGCTCCCCATCATCCGGGACGCTACGCCGCCCAAGCCTGAAAACGAAACCCGGCGGCGGAAAGTTTCACGCCGCCCGCTTGCCCTCAATCGCCTGCCAGATCGCCGCTGCGAGGTCCGGCCCGCCCAGCCGCTTGATCACCCGCAGGCCGGTGGGCGAGGTCACATTGATCTCGGTCAGGTGCCCGTCAATCACGTCAATGCCGGTAAACAAAAGCCCGCGTGCCTGCAGTTCCGGCCCGATTGCCGCGCAGATTTCCTGCTCGCGCGGGGAAAGATCGGTGGCAAACGCCGCGCCGCCGCGGACCATGTTGGAGCGGATGTCGTCGCCCTGCGGCACGCGGTTGACCGCGCCCATGGCAACACCGTCAACCAGAATGATACGCTTGTCGCCTTCGGTGACGCGCGGCAAAAACTTCTGGATCACCCAGGGTTCGCGGAACGTGACGCTGAACAAGTCAAACAGCGAGCCAAAATTGACATCGCGCCCCGCCACCTTGAACACGGCGGCCCCGCCATTGCCGTACAGCGGTTTCATCACCACGTCGCCGTGCTCCGTGCGGAATGCCTCAATCGCGGCCCGGTCCCGCGAGACCAGCGTGGCGGGCATCAAATGCGGAAAATCCATCACGAACAATTTTTCCGGCGCATTGCGCACGCTGGCCGGGTTGTTGACCACCAGCGTTGCCGGGTGAATGCGCTCCAGCAAATGGGTGGAGGTGATATAGGCCATGTCAAACGGCGGGTCCTGCCGCAGCAGCACCACATCAAGGCTGGCCAGCGCTGTCACCACCGGCTCGCCCAGTTCAAAATGGTCGCCCTTCACATCCCGCACCACCAGTTTTTGCAGGGGGGCCACCACATCGCTGCCAAGCAAACTCAGCCGCTCCGGCGTGTAATAAAACAGCGCATGCCCCCGCGCCTGCGCCTCCAGCAGCAGCGCGAAGCTGGAATCACCGGTAATGTTAATTTTTTCGATGGGGTCCATCTGGACCGCGACCTTGAGTTGCATCTTGCGCTCCGGGCGAGTTTGGCCTTGCACAGGGCATGAAGCAGCGGTGGCGTCAACCGGCAAGCCCGCCCAGCTCCATTGCCCCACCGGGTTTTTGCAGCCTGCATCACCGCAGGAAGGCCGGTGCCTGGTGAATTGAGAAGGATACCCGGGCGGTGTTCTTCCGGCGGCGCGGGCTTTCCGGCCCGCCCTTTCCGCCGCAACAATGTTGCCCGCATGGCCAGCGCGACGCGCCCATGGAGCGGGCCGGAAAGCCCGCGACACCGGAAGGCGGCTGCGCTGTTCCATTCAGTTTAAGGGCACAATGCTCCAGGCGGATTAACCAAGTTTGAACACCTCGCCGTGTAGACTGCGCTGCTTGCCATTGGGTGTATCTCATGAATCTCTCGTCGATCAGTGCCAGACTTGTCATCCGCCAGCTGCTGTTCATGCTGATGGTCGCCATCATCGGCTGGGCCTCGCTCAATGCCGCCACCCATGTCCGCGATGCGGCCTATGCCATGATGGCGGCAGATGCTGCGGCGGCACCCGCCATTGCCCGCGAGGTGCTGGCGGCGGCCGAGCACACAGTTACTGTTTCGTTCTATGGCATTCTGGCCAGTATTTTTGTCATTGTCTGCATTTCCATTCCCATCATGCATTTCTCGATTGCCGTGCCGGTGCAGAAGGTCGCCGAGCAGATGGACGAACTGGCCGGCGGCAATACCGAGATCGTCATTTCCCAGGTGCGCCGCAATGACGAGGTCGGTGTGCTGTCCTCCGCCCTCGTGGTGTTGCGCGATGCCGTGCGCCGCAACAATGCCATGGTGACTGAAATCAAGGCGCGCGACGACCGCGAGGCCCGCCTGATCCGCGAGGCGGCGATCCGCGACAAGGTCGAGCAATTTTCCGCCGAACTGTCCCACACCACCCAGCGTCTCGGCGACATGACCAAGCATATGGCGCAAGCCTCCGAAACCATGATTGTCGCCGCCCGCCGCGCCACAGAAGGCTCGGGCCTGGCCAGCGGCGCTGCCGGCCAGACGGCGGCGGACGTGTCCTCTGTCGCTACCGCTTCCGAAGAATTGCTGGAATCAATTGGCGAAATCAGCCGCCAGGTGGTGCAATCGACCAATGTGGTGAAAAAGGCCGTGGCCGAGACGCAGGATTCGAGCAATGGCATGGCGCGCCTCTCCGCTGCCGCCCGCCGGGTCGGCGATGTCGTCAACCTCATCTCGCGCATTGCCGCCCAGACCAACCTGCTGGCGCTGAACGCGACGATTGAAGCGGCCCGCGCTGGCGAGGCCGGGCGCGGCTTTGCCGTGGTGGCGCAGGAAGTCAAAACACTGGCGACCCAAACCACCAAGGCGACGCAGGACATTGCCGAGCAGATTGCCGACATGCAGACCGCCACCGAATCCTCCGTCTCCGCCATTGACGCCATCCAGCGCAAAATCGGCGAAGTGGAACAGATCACCTCGATCATCGCCGCCGCCGTGCACGAGCAGGGTGCCTCCACCCAGGAAATCGCCCGCAACGTCCGCTCGGCAGCATCGGGTGCCTCCGCCATGTCCACCCATAGCGAAAACGTCTCGACGGCGGTGGTCGCCACCGGCTCCAGCGTCGAATCCGTGGTAGCCTTGGCCCATGAACTGGACGAAATGGTCGCCCGGATGCGCGGCAGCGTCGGCGACTTTTCGAGGGAGCTGAAGGCGGCGTCGTAGGGGGGAGTTCTTCCGCACTGGCGGGAAATAATTTATCGCGCGAGTCGACAATTTACCCAAGTTTGGGCTGCCACCAGATCAATCGCCATTCGCCGCTACAGGGGTGAACAGAAGTCATGTCAGGAGTTTTATTTACGGGTGTTGCGGCCCTTTGGTATCACCGTGCGTGAAAATTCTCCGCATTTCACCAAGTTCACCTCAGTCGGGACCAATAATTAATGCAATTGGTATGGCATCCCCGTAATTCCCCTCAATTCGAAAGTTTTTTGCCCTGATAGATAAATCAGAGTAAGGGGCTTTGCGCAGAAGTTAAAAATGCTGAAGTCCCAACAACATTTAAGGTAATGTTGGACAAACCTTGGTGCGGGCATTAGGTCCCTGTACCGCGATCATGGCTAGATCACGGCGGGGCGTAATTTCCAGTCCGGGTGCGATCTCATCGCGTTGGGCCAGCATCCACGCTATATCCTTGTCTGCGGTACCCGCATTTACAACCATGCGGAAATGAGATTCGCTCAAAAAATAAATGATGAGATCGTCTATTACGCCGCCCCGAGGGTTGAGCATACAGGTATAAAGCGCCTTGCCGGGCTGCGT
>JAYVYA010000295.1:0-2736 GCA_043784745.1 Hyphomicrobiales bacterium | reverse complement strand
AGGGTCTCAGGCTCGCCCTTGCATCACTTTCTGGTGAGCAGAACCGCCTGAACGCGCTGGTGACCGCCCGCCAGGGTGCCCAAACCGAGGCCGAACAGGCGTTGGGGGCCGAGCGGGCCCGCTCTACCGCCCTGGCCCGCGAGGCCGCGAGCCTCAAGGAACTGATCGGCCGGATGGAAGGCGAGGTCGCCTCCGCCGCCCGCGCCGCCGACGAAGCCCGGCGCGCCGATGCCGACCGGCAGAAGCTGGCGGAGGCGGAAGCCGCCGGAATATTCGCCAAGGCGTTGAATCCCGGCAAGGATCCGGCCCGCCTCGCCCCCGCCATGGCGTTTGCCGACACGCGGGGCCAATTGTCCCTGCCGGCCTCCGGAGCAGTCCGCAAAGCCTTTGGCGCGCCGGACGGTTATGGCGGCGCAGAAAAGGGCCTTTCGCTGGCCACCCGCCCGGGGGCCAGCGTGCTGGCCCCCAATGACGGCTGGGTGGCATTTTCGGGCCCCTACCGCAGCTATGGACAACTCTTGATAATTAACGCCGGCAATGGCTATTATGTCGTGCTGGCGGGGATGGAAAAGATAGATGTAGCCGTCGGTCAGTTTGTGCTCGCGGGAGAACCGGTCGCGCGCATGGGGGACGGTTCGGTAAAAACGGCGGCCACGCTTGCTATTGGCGCGGCCGAACCCATCCTCTATGTAGAGTTTCGCAAAGACGGTACGGCGATCGATCCGGGCCCATGGTGGGTAAAATCGGCAACGGAAAAGGCACGCGGCTAATGCGCAAAGTTTCTCTCCTCGTTTTTGGTGCCGTTATCGGTGCCTCCGCCGCCATTGTTGGCACCCAGCCCCGGCTCTGGTCCAGCCTCGCCCAAGCCGCAGGGGCCGACACCTATCGCAACCTCAACCTGTTCGGGGATGTGTTCGAGAAAATCCGCGCCGACTATGTCGAAAAGCCGGATGAGAAAAAGCTGGTGGAAGCCGCCATCAATGGCATGCTGATCTCGCTCGACCCGCATTCCAGCTATATGGATTCCAAGAGCTATTCGGAAATGCAGAAGCAGACGTCCGGCAAGTTCGGCGGCCTTGGCATTGAGGTGACGCAGGAAGAAGGCCTGATAAAGGTTGTCACGCCGATTGACGACACCCCCGCTTCGCGCGGCGGCATTCTGGCCGGTGACATCATCAGCGCCATTGACGGCGAGCAGGTCCAGGGCCTCAGCCTCAACCAGGCCGTCGACAAGATGCGCGGTGACCCGAAGACCTCGGTGAAGCTGACCATCCTGCGTGGCCCCAAGGACAAGAAGGATTCGCTCGACATCACACTGGTGCGCGACGAGATCAAGGTTCGCTCCGTCACCTCCCGCCGCGAGGGCGACATTGCCTATATCCGTATCGCCCAGTTCACCGAGCAGACCACCGAGGGGTTGAAGAATGCGATGAACAAGCTGACCGCCGAAATTCCGGCGGACCAGTTCAAGGGCTATATTATCGACCTGCGCAACAATCCCGGCGGATTGCTGGACCAGTCGATCCAGGTGGTCAATGCCTTCATCGAGCGGGGCGAAATCGTCTCGACCCGTGGCCGCAATGCCGATGAAACCCAGCGCTACAATGCCCGCGCTGGCGATTTGTCGAAAGGCAAGCCGCTGGTGGTGCTGGTCAACGGCGGCTCCGCCTCGGCCTCCGAAATCGTCGCCGGTGCCTTGCAGGACCACAAGCGCGGCACAATTTTGGGCACACGCTCGTTTGGCAAGGGGTCGGTGCAGACGATCATCCCGCTCGGCCAGAACAATGGCGCGGTGCGCCTGACCACGGCGCGCTACTACACCCCCTCGGGCCGCTCGATCCAGGCCAAGGGCATTGACCCCGATGTCCAGGTGTTTGCCGATGTGCCCGAAGAGTTCAAGGACAAGATCACCGCCACCCAGGGTGAGGCCTCGCTGAAGGGCCATCTGAAGAATGGCGATGACGAGAAGACCGGCTCGCAAGCCCTGCCCATCCCGGCAGACCCGCTGAAGGACAAGCAATTGCAGGCGGCAGAAGACATTCTGCACGGCGTCACCAAGGCTTCCAGCGTCGAAACGCCGGACACCAAGCCGGCCCAGGTGCCAAACCCGAACTGAGCTTTGGCGATCCAGATTGACCGACCTGTGGCGAAAAGCCCTTCTCCCCACGAAGAATGGGGAGAAGGAATTGCTTTCACAGGCATTGTCATGTGCCTGTGAGAGTGCACCCCGCGATCCCCAGGCTGCGCACTACCCTGAAATCTTGCGTCTCGACGTTTGCGTCATATGCGCCCACAATCATCCATCCTGAGGGTGATTCGCCGCGCGGCCCCCGAACGCAAGGAAAAGATCGCAACATGGCCCGTGACGATCTCAACGATCCGCTCGGGATGGAGTGTGTCCCGGACGAAGCTGTGCAGCGCGCCATTCCCTATCGCACCCTTGCACTTGCCGGGTGCGGCATCCTCGCCGCCAGCCTCGTCTCGTTCACCCTGCTCACCGGGGACGGCAACGGCGGCGAACCGGTCGCCATTGCCGCCATTGTCACGCCCAAAAAGCCCGATCCGGTCGCAGCGCCCCTGCCCGCCGCTTTGCCGCCAGCCCTCACTGCCACCGATGTGACCGGCTCCACCACTGTCGCCAAAGGCCCGGCCAGCGCCGATGATCTGGAATTGCAGAGCGGCGTGCGGATTGTCCGGCGCGGCGGCGGAGCCCCTTCCGGGGCGGTTGTCATCCAG
>JAYVYA010000294.1:0-2740 GCA_043784745.1 Hyphomicrobiales bacterium | reverse complement strand
CGTCGGCGGTGGCCAGCTTTTCACGGTCATTCCTGCGGCGGTCATCGCGGGCACTGCCCTGAGTGGCGGAGAGGGGGGCATGGTGCGTTCCGCGCTCGGTGTATTCCTGCTGATCCTTCTCAACAATGGCCTCGTGCTGGCCGGCGTTGATCCCAATTACCAGTCCGGTGTTTTCGGAGCGATCCTCGTGATCGCGATTGTCGCGGTGGCGTGGCCGCAGCGTGATCGTCTGAGGGTGGCGAAATGACCAACATTCCACCCCCCGTGCTGCGCATGACCGATGTAGCCTGCACCTTTGGCTCCGTTTCCGCCCTCAAGTCCGTCTCGCTCGAAATCCAGCGCGGCGAGGTTGTCGGTCTGGTTGGGGAAAACGGCGCTGGAAAGTCGACCATTATAAAAATCCTTGCGGGCATTCTGCCACCCAGCAGGGGCCGGATAGAAATTAACGGAATTACGTGCAACTTCCGGGGGCCAAAGGATGCGTTCAAGGCCGGTGTCGGCGTTGTGCACCAGGAGCAGTCGCTTTTCACCAACCTGACAGTCGCAGAGAATATTGACCAGCACCGGTCCGGAGGCGACACCCTGAGCCGGATTGGCCTTCAGCGCTGGTCGCGGGTTAATCGGGATGCGGTCGCCGCGCTCGAAAAGATCGGGGTCAAGCTTGATCCCAGAACGCATGTGCGTGACCTTTCCTTTGTCGACCGGCAGATGGTGGAAATCGCACGCGCGGTCTGCATCGATCCGACGGTCGGCGGAACGCCGCTGGTTGTCCTCGACGAACCCACGGCGATTCTGGAACCCCAGGAAACCGCTGTGCTGGAACGCGAAATTCGCAATCTCAAGCAGTTCGCCAGCGTTATCTTCGTGTCGCATCGCCTCGATGAAGTTTTGCGGATCTGCGACCGCGTTATCGTCATGCGGAGCGGGCAATTCATTCTCGACAAGCCCTCAAAGGACGTAACCCGGGAAGAATTATTCTCCGCCATGGCCGGGCGCGGGTCAGAAGCTCCCCGGGAAACCCGCGCCCGTTCGCCTCAAAATGCGGTTCCAGCCCTCGAAGTTCGGGCCTTGACGCGCAACGGACACTATCGCAACGTGTCGTTCTCAGCCAGTCCCGGGCAACTCGTCGCGCTTGTCGGCTCAAATGGATCGGGCGGCGAGTCGCTGATGCGGACGTTGTTCGGTGCCGAGACCTACGATGGCGGCGAAATCGAGGTGGCCGGCCGGCGCGTGTCGGGCTGGTCAATCCCGCGTGCCGTCAAGGCAGGGCTGGCCTATGTGCCCGCCGAACGGAAGGTCGAGGGCATGGTCGGCGGCTTCTCGGCAGCGCGCAACATCGCGCTCGTGCATCCCGGCGAGGCGGCGATAGGGCCGTTCCATAGTCCACCTCGCCGCCGCCGGATGGCGCAAGGGTGGTTTGACCGGCTCGATGTCCACCCCAACGAGGTTTCCAAGCCGCTGGCCCATTTTTCCGGCGGCAACCAGCAGAAGGTTGTCCTGGCCAAGTGGCTCAATTCGAAAGACATGAAGGTATTCCTGCTCGATCACCCGCTCCGTGGTCTTGATGCGGGTGCTGCGGAAACCGTCAACGCCCAGATCAGGCAGGCCTGCGACAACGGCGCGGCGGTCGTTCTCATTCCCGATACCATCGAGGAGGCGCTCGAAATGGCCGACAAAATCATCGTGATGCGCGATGGCGAGGTTTCCGCCCGGCATGATATGGCGGTCGATATCAACTTGTCCGTGCAGGACATACTCGAGAAAATGGTATGAACAATACAGCCAAACCTGCTGCAAGCGCAGTCATTTCCCCTCGTTCGGGCACGGAGCCGCCCGTGGCGAGCCGATTTGGCCACTTTGCCTTCTGGCAAGCCATGGGGCCTTTCCTTGTCTTTGCCGCGACCGTCCTCACCGTATCGCTGGTGAATCCCGCCTTTCTTGGCGGCACGGGTATTGCGATTGTCACCGGAGCTGCCGCCTCAATTTTGCTGGTGGCGCTCGGGCAGGCGATGGTACTGCATATTGGCTCCATCGATTTGTCCAATGCCGCCATCAGTCTGCTGGGCGCCATATTGATGGCAATCGCCCTGCCGAGCTTTGGCGTTGGCGGCCTGGTTGCGGTTCTCGTTGCCGTCACCTTTTTCGGGGCGGTTAACGGCGCAATCGTCGCCTGGTGCCAGGTGCCGTCCTTTGCCCTGACACTCGGAATGTTGGGGATATTCGAAGCCGCTGCGCTTGTGACAAGCGGGTCGGAAACCATTTATGTGACGAAGAACCGCGAACTTGTCACCGTGCTCTACCATTACCGGCTGGCTGGCATTCCCCTGACTTTCTGGATGGGCGTTGCCGTCGCCATTCTGTACTGGGTGCTGCTGCGTTTCACCAGTGTCGGCCAGGGCCTGACAGCCATCGGCAAGAACGAGTCGGGCGCGATTTTTGCAGCCGTCAGGACAGGATGGCTGAAAGTTCTGGCTTTCGCCATATCAGGCCTCACGGCTGGTCTCTGGTGGATGCGCTGCAAAGCTTGCTCACGCAGCACGAGCTGAAAGCTTTGCAACAGCAGGTGCTGGCCATCCACGCAGCCCGCCACTGCTCAACTACGTGCAGGATTTGATAGCAGCCAGCCGCACCGGAAAATGGTTTTTACAAGGCTTGAGCCCGCGCGCCGGCTGCAGTGCGCGCCTTGCCCTCGTACTCGGCGGCCATCCACACCTCGGCGGCCTCCTCCACGATCTTCTTG
>JAYVYA010000293.1:0-7176 GCA_043784745.1 Hyphomicrobiales bacterium | reverse complement strand
CAAGCGCCAGCAGGAAATGATGCTTGGGGTGCCGATCACCAGCAAGGCTTTGTCGATCGACCGCCTGCACGACGAAGTGATCGAAAACAGCAAATTGTCGCATTCGCGCTATGACATTATCGCTTGCGATTATCCGTGGTTTGGCGAGATGGCCTCGCAAAAGCGCCTTTTGCCGCTGGATCACCTGATGGTGGAAATTGGCGCGGATGCACGGGACTTTTACCCCGAGACTTTGGTGACATCACGCTGGAATGACTCGCAATACGGCATTCCGGTCATGATGACCGGCGAGTTGCTGATTTATCGGACTGATGTTTTTGAACAGAATGGCATCGCGCCGCCGCGCACCACATCGGAAACAGTTGCTGCCGCGCGCAAGCTGCACAACAAGATCGACGGGATGGCCGGGATCGCCTGGAATGGCCGGCGCGGTACGCCAATCGGCCATACGTTCCTGATGATCATGGCGGCCTTCGGCCAGCCGATCATCGATCTGGCCCGCACGAAAGATGGCTTCGATACGGCAAATATCCGGCCTGAACATATGCGGCCGATGTTTCTTTCGCTGGAGGCGCGTCAGACAGCCGAATACCTGCTCGAAATCCTGCCCTATTCGGTGCCGAATGTGCTGGACATGGCGTGGTATGACCGCGCGCTGGCCTACAAGTCCGGCAAGACGGCGCTGGCCTATTCGCACACTATGCTGGCGCCCCTCTATGAAACAGATGTCAACGCACCGGCCTATCGGCGCACTGGCTATCTGCCACATCCGCACGGGCCACGAGGCAAGCCTATAGTGCCATTGGGCGGCTATGGCCTTGCAGTGCCGGCAAATCTCGCGCCTGAGCGCGTGGAGCCAGTGATGACGGCCCTAAAGGCCATGACTTCGGCCAGCGCCGCCAAGCTCTACCTGATGAATGGCAGCCTCGCCAGCCCGCGGCGCAGCGTCAGCCTCGATCCGGAGGTGAAAGCCTTGTCGCCGATTGTCTCGGTTGTTCATGATATGGCGGAGAGTGGGGTTGTGCGCATGTGGCCGCGCGTGCCAATCCCTGAGATCACAGACATCATCCGCATTGCGGGCAACGAAATTCATGCCTTGCTTATGGGAGAGAAATCCATTGGCGCGGCCTTGCGCGATGCGCAGGATCGCAGCGACGCCCTGATGCTCGCGGGTGGCTATTACTGATTTTTGATGCCAAACCTGACAATCCGGTTTGCCACGTCTGAAAATGTCCAAGATGGATATAATAGCATCTTGGATGAAGTGTCCGAATTGGTAATATCCAAAACGTGATGTGCGGAAATAAATCGCACAACTGAGCAAAGGCCGGAGGGCTGATGCTGCACGATAATAGCGAGCGGCGCCCCGCATTGGGGCAAACGTCAGGCAGGAGCGGCGAGGAGCTGTTTATCCGAACCCCGTGAAGCGCTGCTGAATGGAGGATGCAAGATGAAGGCCGTATTTCTTCCTGGCAATAAGCGCGTCGAAATTCGCGTAGTGGCTGTGCCGAAACCTGGCCCGGGCGAGGTGCTCGTCGAAGTCAAGGCCTCCTGCATCTGCCGCAGTGATCTGAGCCTCTATTATGGTAATGCTGTTGTCGGCGGCGAAGCTGCCGGCAAATGTGTTACCGGCCACGAGCCTGCCGGGCTCATTACCCGCGTTGGCATAGGTGTCAACAAGTTCAAGGCTGGCGATCGCATCGCCATTCATTTGGCTATTGGCTGCGGCGTATGCGCCCATTGCCGCGCTGGCAATTACCATATCTGCCCCGAGTGGAAATGTATCGGCTTCACTGCCGATGGCGGCAATGCCGAATATATTGTCGTGCCGGAGCGCAATTGCCTCGCCATTCCGGACAGCATGTCCTATGTCGCGGCGGCCATTTCCACCGACGCCTTTGGTACGCTCTACAGCGCTGCCAAGAAATTGCAGCTCAATCATATATCTGTGATAGGCATTTGGGGGCTTGGGCCGATGGGTTCGGCCGGTATTCTGGCCGCCAAGGCGCTGGGGGCCAAGGTTATTGCGCTCGACCCGATCGAGGAGCGTCGTCATTTTGCCGAAAGTCTGGGTTCTGATTTGACACTCGACCCTTCTGCGCCCGATACCGTCGTAAAGCTTCGTGAATTTACCCACGGGCGCGGTCTTGATGCCGCCATCGACTGCTCTGGCAACAAGTTCGCCCACAATATGGCGTTAGACGCCTTGCGCCCTTTCGGTCGGATGGCTTTCGTCGGCGAAGCGGCGGAAACGACAATTCGCCCAAGCGAGCAATTGTTGCGCAAGCAGCTCACACTTTTCGGCTCCTGGTATTTCAATGTCTCGGAATATCCGGAAATCGTCGAAGTGCTGACCTCGCAAAACATAAATTTGGAACGTTTGGCCACGCATCGTTTCAATATTGATGAAGCCGAAACCGCTTTCCGCATGTTCGACGAGCGCAAAACCGAAAAAGCCGTCTTTGTCTTTTAAGAGGAAAAGCAGATGTCCTTCAAATATTCCTTTAATACATGGTGTTACGGCAGCTTCCCGGTCTGGGTGCCGTCCTATTCGCTGGAAGAAACCATCCGCCGCATTGCCCGGGCCGGGTATGACGCGATCGAGATCGGCTGCGCCGCGCCGCATGCCTGGCCGGCTCATCTGAGCAAGGCCCATCGCGCAGATCTGCGCAAGTTGATTACCGATGTCGGCATGGTCGCCTCAAGCCTGCTCCCCGCGCCGGGCGGCGGGCCCGGCAATAATCCCGCCTCCTTGTTGGCGGAGGAACGCACAGCCACCATCGCTCATTATAAGGAGGTGGTTGATCTCGCGCATGATCTTGGTTCGAAGCGTGTGCTCTACATAGCCGGTTGGCGCTCCTTTGGCGTTGATGCGGCGCAGGCGCGGGACTGGAGCCTGACAGCCCTTAAGGACATTGCCAAATATGCGGCGAACAAAGGCATTACTATTTGCATCGAGCCGACTTCGGCCGACTCAAATCTGATTGACACAGCGGCTCACGCGCTCAGCTTGCGTGCCGACAGCGGCTGCGACAATGTCAAGGTGATGTTCGATACCTATCACGCGCTTTATCGCAACGAAGTCAGCTCCGATTATGTTTATGAAATGGCGCCGCACCTCGATCACATCCATTGCGCCGACATTGACCGCAAGGCGCCGGGTGACGGTGTTGTCGATTGGTACGGCGTGCTTCAGGCCGTCAAGGATATTGATTTCAAAGGCTATCTCACCATGGAAATTGCCTTTGCCGCGCGCCGTGTCGAGCCGGATTTCTGTGCTCGCAAGGCTTTGACCTATCTCAAGAGCATCGAGCAGCAGCTGAAATAAACACAGACCTGTTAACAACTAGGCTGGCCCCGAGGGCTAGTCGATTTCGGGAGGAAACAATGACAGAGAAATCAAAAATCCATCTGACGCGTCGCGCTGTACTGATGTCGGGCGTTGCAGCCCTGGCCAGCGTCACGGTCGCGGGCCGTGCCTTTGCAGTCGCGCCCAAGCCGACCGGCTTGACCATGCTTTATGCTACGGCCGAAGCCAATTCCGATGCGATCAAAGCTGCAGCAGGCGATTTCAAGGCGGCATTCGGGTTCGACATCAAGATCGACACGATGCCCTACAATGCCCTTCAGCAGAAGGTCTTCGCCGAACTGGCTTCCAGCAGTTCCTATTATGATATCATGATCATCGATACGCCCTGGATGCCGGCGCTCACCAACAAGATCGAGCCGATCACCAATATGGTGCTGGATTCTGCCGCCTCTGGCGATCTGGACATTCAGGACTTCATTGTCAAGGTGTTCTTCGATACGGCAGTCTACAAGAAGGACACGAGTCACCAGCATTTCGCCAAGACCGATGCCATCGATCCGGCGGCGATCAAAGCCGCAGGCTTCGACATATTCGGTCTGCCGATGCAGGCCAATGTGCTCACCCTCGCTTACCGTAAGGATCTGTTTGAAGATGCAGCCAACAAAGCGGCATTCAAGGCCAAGACAGGCAAGGATCTTTCTGTCCCGGCCAACTGGGATGAATTTGCAACCGTTGCGGCCTTCTTCACGAATCCGGCCAAGCGGCAATGGGGCACCACCCTGATGGCAGGCGCGGGGGATTGGTCGACCGATGATTTCAAGTCCTTGCTTGCCGGTTTTGGCGGCGACGGCCATCTGGTCAACGATAATTTCGAGACGGCGTTCGACTCGCCCGAAGGCGTTAAGGCTCTGACATATTATGTCGACCTGATCAACGGCAAGAAGGTGACGCCTCCGGGCACTACGTCTTCGAGCTGGGATGAAGTTGCCACGTCTTTCAGCAACGGCCTGACCGCCATGACCATGAACTATCATGATTTGGCTCTTGCACCTAACGTCAAGGGAGAAGTGGCCTATGCTGTTGTGCCGCAGGGCGCGGGCATTGGCCCGCATTTCGGCACCTGGATGCTCTCGGTCAATTCCTTTTCGCAAAACAAGGAATGGGCCTATCAAGCGATCAAATGGTTCACAAGCAGCGCTGTCCAAACCAAGGCTCTGGTCAAGCAGCTTCACCCGACCCGCAAGTCGGTCTATACTGAAGCGCTGAAGGATGCGGCCATTACCGCCAAGCTCGGCAATTTCTACGATATTCTCGGCAAGTCGCTGGCTGTCGGTGCCGGTCGTCCTCGCCTCTCGAATTACGGTGACGTGGACCGCGCAATCTGGATCGCGGTTAACAACGCAGCGCGCGGTGCCGCTACCCCAGAGGCGGCCTTGAAGGAGGCCGGCAATCAGGTGCGCGACCTGTTGAAACAAGCCGGTTATGTGAAATGACAACCGCAGACTCAACGCCCGAAGCGGAGGAGCGGCTTACCAGCCGCTCGTCATCCAATGAACAGGCGCGGTTTGGCTGGTCCATGCTGTCGCCGGCCATGGCAATCCTGCTGATCATGTCGGTCGCTCCGGCGATTTACCTGTTTTATGTCAGCTTCCGGCATGAGAACCTGCTGGGCCCCGGCTCCGGCTTCGTCGGCTTGCAGAATTATGTCAGGGTATTTTCGAGCCCCGAGAACCTGACGGGCGCGGTGGCAACCTTCCAGTTTGTCGCCATAACGGTGGTGCTGGAACTGGGGCTCGGGCTCGGGCTGGCGCTGCTGCTCAACCGCAAGTTTCCGGAGACCAATCTTCTGGCGGCCCTGTTCATTCTACCGCTTGGCGTTGCGCCGGTGGTCTCGGCACTTGTGTTTCGCGTGCTGCTGGATCCGGCCTATGGCTGGGTTGACTATTATTTGCAGCTCTGGGGCATCATTTCCGATCCGATTGACTGGCTGGGGCAACCGTTCACGGCCTGGGTGGCGGTGATAGCGTTGGATGTCTGGCAGTGGACGCCATTTGTTGCCCTGATCCTGCTTGCGGGGCTGAGCGGCGTGCCGGCAGAGCCAAAGGAAGCGGCAATGATCGATGGGGCAGGGCCGATCCGCCTGTTCTGGCACATTACCTTGCCGTTTTTGCGGCCCTTCATCGCAATTGCGTTCGTTTTGCGCACGATTGAAGCTTTCAAGACCTTCGGCAGCATTTTCGTTTTGACCAATGGGGGGCCGGGTTCCTCTACGGAAGTGATTAACCTCGATATTTACCGTATCGCCTTGCAGAATTTCGATGTCGGCGCAGCTTCGGCTTTGGGCATCGTCTTCCTGCTGATTTTGTCGCTGATTACCAAACAATTGCTCGCCATTCTCGGCCGCAGTACTGACATTATGGAAGAATGACATGAGCTGGCTTGGAAAACTCATTACTCGCGCCGTTTTATGGCTGGCGCTCATCATCGTAATGTTCCCGATCCTTTGGGTACTGCTGACCTCGTTCAAGCCCTCGGGATTGGCGCAGGCTTTGCCACCTGTCTGGGATTTCGTGCCGACATTGCAGAATTACCGCGATGTATTATCCGGCAACACCTACACCAGCCAGGTGTTCGGAGTGTTGTTGGTCCATACAATCATTGTCACGGTTGCCTCGACCCTGCTCGGGCTGGCAGCAGCGGTTCCTGCGGCCTATGCTCTGGCGCGGGTGAAATTCGCCGGTCGGCAAGCGACGGCCAACTGGATTTTGTCGACGATCATGTTTCCACCTGCGGTTTCGGTGATTCCGGTTTTTGTCATTGCCTCGCGGCTTGGCTTGACCGATACGTGGCCGGTGCTGGTGGTGCCTTATGCTGCCTTCGGCCTGCCGATGATGATCTGGATGCTGCGTTCAGCGATCAATCAGATTCCGTTCGAGATTGAGGAAGCGGCGATGGTCGATGGCGCCTCGCGCGGCCAGATCGTCTGGCACGTTGTTCTGCCGTTGCTCACTCCAAGCATTGTCTCTGCGAGCCTACTCGCGGGCATGCTGGCCTGGAACGAATTTCTCTTTGCCCTGACGCTGAGCCGCTCGGCCATCAAGACCGCGCCAGTCGGTATCAGCGAATTCACCAACATGTATGGCACGCAATGGGGCACGCTGACCGCCGCTGCAACAGTAACGGTTGCGCCCATCTTGCTCATTACGCTTCTGCTGCGCCACCGAGTAATTGAAGGCCTGACCTTCGGCGCCGTGAAATAATCTTTGAGGAAACGCTAATGGCTTCGCTTGGAATTCAAAATGTCGTCAAATCCTACGGCGTGGTGCCGGTCGTGCGCAATGTCAGCATCGAGGTGGCCGACGGCGAATTTGTCGTGCTGGTCGGGCCATCCGGCTGTGGTAAATCAACGCTTTTGCGCATGATTGCCGGGCTCGAAATGCTCAATTCCGGTAAGATCACCATTGGAAGTCGCGATGTCAGCAACTTGCCGGCAAAATCACGCGATATCGCCATGGTGTTCCAGAATTATGCGCTTTATCCACATATGACGGTGGCGGAAAACATGAGTTTCTCGCTGCGGCTGAAGAAGGTGCCGCAAGGGGAAATCAACCGCCGCACCGAGCGTGCCTCGAAAATTCTCGGGCTGGAAAAGTTGCTCCACCGTCGTCCCGGTCAATTGTCCGGCGGTCAGCGCCAGCGCGTCGCCATGGGCAGGGCCATCGTACGCGATCCGCAGGTTTTCCTGTTTGACGAGCCGCTTTCCAACCTCGACGCGAAGCTGCGCGTGCAGATGCGCACCGAAATCAAGGAACTGCACCAGCGCCTGCGCACAACGACCGTCTATGTCACTCATGACCAGATCGAGG
>JAYVYA010000292.1:0-2209 GCA_043784745.1 Hyphomicrobiales bacterium | reverse complement strand
GATAGCCTCGCCTGAGGCCGCTTCACTTTCTGCGCCCGCCAGCTGTGCTAATCCGGTTATCGCGACGGCCCCGGAATATTTCCCGCCATTGCCCGGCTGCATGGAAATTACCCTTGGCCATGGCCGCACGGTCAGGGTCGATGCCAGCGTCGATGCCGATGCCTTGCGCCGCATCATCGTGATGCTGGACGGCTGCAGGTGATCCCCATTCCCTCAGGCGCGCAGGTCTGGCTGGCCACGGGCCATACCGACATGAGAAAGGGGTTCCACTCGCTGGCCCTGAGCGTGCAGGAGATTTTGAAGCGCGATCCGCACAACGGCCATCTCTTTGTCTTTCGCGGACGCAAGGGGTCGCTGGTCAAGATCATCTGGCATGATGGCCAAGGGGCCTGCCTGTTCATGAAGCGGCTGGAGCGCGGGCGCTTCATCTGGCCTGCCATTGTGGACGGGGCGGTGACAATTAGCCCCGCTCAGCTGGGCTATATGTTAGAGGGAATTGACTGCCGCAATCCGCAGAAAACATGGGTTCCAGCGGTTGCGGGATGACAGATAAGGCTATGCAAATACAGGGCTTTGTGATTCAATCTGGCTATGAGCGAAGCATCTGGCACTCTTCATTCTGACACGGGCTCGGGCGATGTTGCCAGCCTCACCGCGCTTCTGGCGGCAGAACGCACCGCACGTCTGGAAGAACGTGCCGCTCGGATCGAGGCGCAGGCCGATGCCGCGCGCGGGCGCTCGCAGGTGGCCCATGCCGATGCCCTGATTGCGCTGCTGCACTTGCAGATCGAAAAGCTGCGGCGCGAGATCTATGGCACCCGCTCGGAAAAAACTTCGCGCCTGATTGATCAAATGGAACTGGCGCTGGAGGACATGACGGCGGATGCGGCAGAAGCGGAGATCGGGGCCAAGGCGGTGTCGGGTTCCACCCCCGTAAAAGCTTTTGATCGCCAGCGCCCAGCCAAGATTAGCCGGCGCCAGTTCGAACAAACGCACTACGCCACGACCTGCTGACTTGGCGGGGACGCTCGCGAAAATATTCTACGTGCGTTTTGGGTATGCCTTTTAGAGACCGGTCTTGCGCCAGTCTTTTTATTGCCGTTTGACAAATCAAAAAAGACCAACATAATTAAGACCACCTATATCAGATCAAACGATGTTCGTTCGCGCCTATCTCCGAGCTTCCACTTCCCAACAGGACGCCTCCCGCGCCCGAAGCTCGCTCGACGCGTTCGTCGCCGAGCAGGGCTTGCGGATCGCAGCCCGCTATATCGAGAACGAGAGCGGGGCGAAACTCCATCGACCCGAATTATTCCGCCTGTTGGCCGATTGCGAACCAGGCGACGTGCTGTTGGTGGAGCAGGTCGATCGCCTTTCCCGCCTCACCTCTGCGGACTGGGTCAAGCTCCGGGCCGAGATCGACGCCAAGCAGGTGCGGATCGTGGCGCTGGACCTTCCAACCTCCTGGAGTCTCGTCGCGCCGGCTGATGAATTCACCAGCCGCCTGTTCGCGGCCGTCAACAACATGATGCTGGATGTTCTGGCCGCCGTCGCCCGTAAAGACTATGAGGATCGCCGGCGCCGGCAATCCGAAGGCACCGCCCGCGCCAAGGCAGCAGGCCTCTACAAAGGGCGTCCCGAGAATAAGGCGCGAAATAAGGTCATCGCTGCGATGCTCAGAGACGGTCGCTCATGGCGTGAGGTCATCGACGCGACCGGATGCAGCCGGACCCTCCTCGCCAAAATCGCCCGTGCGGGAAAGGTGCCGAGCGCCGACCAGGCTACCTGAAACGCGCTCCGGAATTTTTCAACAGTCCCGTTCGTTTATGGACGCCTGAGATTGGCTCTCAGGCCCTGCTTGCCGTAAATGCCTGCAACGA
Source organism: Hyphomicrobiales bacterium (assembly GCA_043784745.1). Taxonomy (GTDB): domain Bacteria; phylum Pseudomonadota; class Alphaproteobacteria; order Rhizobiales; family Beijerinckiaceae; genus JAYVYA01. Next base: position 329 of record JAYVYA010000292.1, on the reverse strand, counting down.
TGCTTGCCCTTCCGCTACAGCAAGAAATGCGACATATCCCTCTGAGGCCAAGATGCGCAGTCTGGCCTTGTACCGACGCAATGGAATTTCGCCATCAAGTCCTTCGTGCGAGCGCAAATGATGTGAAAAAAGGTCGTGGAATAATAATTGGTAGACGACGAAGCCAAATTTTTAGATTGTCAGCTGTGTTCGTCTGTCCTTATCTTACGCGTTCGGCAATAAGGTGAAATTCAAATGGTTTGGGCGAAGCTAAAAGACGGCCACCAACTTCCGCTTGTCCACCACTCTGCCGATGTCGGCCTTGTCTTCCGGCGGCTTGTTGATCGGCC
>JAYVYA010000291.1:0-4008 GCA_043784745.1 Hyphomicrobiales bacterium | reverse complement strand
GGAAAACAAGCTGGCCATCCCGCCCTTGCAGGATTCAGCCTTGTGTCAGGCGGGCATCGTCTATTTCCAGACCCTTTCCACGCTGCCGCCAGAACCGCGCATAAAATTGATGGCGCGGATTTTGTCGCTGGCGGCGCGGTCCTAGGGCCGCTCCGGGCATTGATGAAGCCTGGACCGCGCACATCCAGTGCGCGGTCCGGGTTGCGGCGGAGAGAAGCGCACTGGAAGTGCGCGGTCCGGGTTGGGCCGCTCTTGTCAGCTTTCCGGCGGCACGGCCTCGCATTGCAGCGGGCCGCGCCATTGGCCGTAGCGCCAGGGGCGGTACCACGCGGCATCACGCCGCAGGGCGACGGGCACAGGGTCAAAACCCGAGGTCCCCCAGGGCTGGCAGCGGGTGATGCGCGCCAGTCCGGTCCAGCCGCCCGCCCACAGGCCGTGGCGGGTGATGGCCTCGTCCATATAATGCGAGCAGCTGGGCAAATGCCGGCATTGGCGCCCGGCAAGCCCGGAGAGACTAAGCTGGTAGGCGCGGATAGCCACATGCGCTGCTTGCGCGGTCATGTTGCGGGCGGGCAGCGGTGGCGGGGTCATGGGCCCTGGGGCATGAAAGACACAGGGCACTGAAAATGCGCGCTGGCCGCGCGATGCGCAAGCGCCAATGTGACTTGGCCAAGACTAAGCGCTTGCGCGATGTTATCAATTCCTTCATGTCATTTGCTGGTTTCCGGGCCGGTCTGTGGCATGGGGGCAGGTTAACTGTTAAAAGTTTAATTGTGCTGTCCGGCACGGGTTTTCAGTGGAGGGATGGCGTGGTGGTGAGAGGCGGTTTTGCAGCGGTGCTGACGGGAGCCCTGGTGCTGCTTGGCGGCGGTGCTGCGCTGGCTGCAGAGCCGGCAGTCCCCGTGCCGGCTCTCGCCAGTCCGGCCCCAGAGGACTGGACCATCACGCTGGACGCCAATCTTGGTTTTGAATCCGATTATCCGGGGGCCGCCACCCGGCGGTTTCAGGCGATGCCGGGCATCGGATTTCGGCGCACCGGCACAAAAGCGGATTTTTCCAGTCCCGATGACGGCCTTGATTTCTCGGTATTCGACATCGACTGGCTGAAAGCCGGTCCGGTCGCCAAGCTGATGGGATCGCGCACAGCGCGCGGCAACCGCGAGCTTGTTGGCCTCAAAAGTGTCGGCTGGACGCTGGAAGCGGGCGGTTTTGTCGAATATTGGCCGATGCCGAATGTGCGGACACGGGCCGAACTGCGCCAGGGCATTAACGGCCATCAGGGGCTTGTCGCCACACTGGCCGGGGATGTGGTGTTTCGCCCGGGGGCATTTACCTTCGCCATTGGTCCGCGCCTGAATTTCGCCAACGGCCAGTATATGCGGAAATATTTCGCGGTTTCCCCGGCTGAAGCGCTGGCCAATGGCCGGGTGACGGCTTTTGATGCGCATGCGGGCGCTTCCTCCATTGGCGGGCTGGCCTCCGCTGCCTATGAGTTTTCGCCGGCGTGGACGGGAACGCTGTGGAGCGGCTACCAGCGGCTGACGGGGGATGCCGGGCGCAGTCCGGTCCCGCGCCTGCTCGGTTCGCGCAATGCCGCCAGCTTTGGCGCGTCGCTGAGCTATTCGTTTGACGTCAAGGGGTTTTATTAGCCGCGTTTTCCGCCTGCGCCAGCGCCTCCACCACCGCGTCAAACGTCAGCAGGGTCGAGGCATGTCGGGCCTTGAAATCGCGCACCGGTTCGAGCACGGCAATGTCCGCCCATTTTCCCTGGGGCGGTGCAGCATTCTGTTTTAGCATGGCGCGGACCTGTTGCTGCACTTCGCGCAATTCTGCCGGGCTGGAGCCGATGATATTGCGCGCCATGATCGAGGAGGAGGCCTGGCCGAGCGCGCAGGCTTTCACGTCATGGGCAAAATCGGCCACAACGCCATCTTTCAGCACCAGATCGACGCTGACAGTGGAGCCGCAGAGTTTGGAGTGAGCCGTGGCACTGGCCTCCGGATGCGCCAGCCGGCCGAGGCGGGGAATATTGGCCGCCAGTTCCAGAATGCGGCGGTTGTAAATATCGTTGAGCATGGGCGATCTCTTTTGCATCAATGCCGCGCTTTTCACCAAGCTTGCACTATATATGGAATTGCAGGTCCGGATATGCGAGCCTGCGACAAAGTGAGCCTGTGGCAATTGCGGCGGGCAAACCTAGTTAGGCCAATATCGTTAATTCACTCAGGAGGCGCCACATGGATGCCGTGGTTAAGACCTTGAACAAGAATATCAGACCGGGCAGCAAGCGGCCCAGCCGGGCCGAAGCGGAGGCGGCAGTGCGGGTGTTGTTGCGCTGGGCCGGAGATGACCCCAAGCGCGAAGGGCTCGTGGAGACGCCCAGACGGGTGGTGAAAGCCTATGAAGAGTTTTTTGGCGGCTACCGCCAGGACGCCGCACAGATTCTGGACCGGGTGTTTGGCGAAGTCGAGGGTTATGACGATATGGTGCTGGTGCGCGACATCAGCTTTGCCTCGCATTGCGAGCATCATATGGTGCCGTTCACCGGGCATGCCCATATCGCTTATTATCCTGGAAATGGCGTTGTCGGCCTGTCCAAACTGGCCCGCGTGGTCGATGTGTTCGCGCGCCGGCTGCAAACGCAGGAAACCATGACGGTGCAGATTGCCGATGCCATAGACCAGGCCCTCAACCCGCGCGGCGTGGCGGTGATGCTGGAAGCCAGCCACATGTGCATGTCCATGCGCGGGGTGGGCAAGCAGGGTTCCACAACCATTACCACCCGCTTTACGGGCCTGTTCCGCACGGATCCTGCCGAGCAAGTGCAATTTTTTACGCGCATCCGGGCTGGAAAATAATGGCTGCGCCCGGTCCCGGCAGGCATGCGCTGGAAGAGGGGGCGGTGTTTGCCCCGCGTTTCGATGCGGCCGGCCTGATTGTGTGCGTGACCACGGATGCGGTCAGCGGCGGGGTGCTGATGGTGGCCTATATGAATGCGCAGGCGCTGGCGGAGACGCTGGCCAGCGGCATTGCGCATTACTGGTCCCGGTCCCGCGGACAATTATGGCGCAAGGGCGATACCTCCGGCCAGTTGCAGCGGGTGGTTGAACTGCGGACCGATTGCGACCAGGATGCCCTTGTGCTGAGAGTGAAAGTCGGCGGGGATGGTGGTTGCTGCCATACCGGGCGGCCAAACTGTTTCTACCGCCGTGTGGAAATGCGGGCGGGACAGCCGGTGCTGGTGATGGAACCTTAGAGTGCCAGGGACGTTTGCCACACGGGCCGGAATTCGTCCCCATCGGCTGTTAACGACGCTTTGACGGATGCGGCGCATCCTGTGGTTTGCCAGTCCGACTGGCGAGGAGAACGCCATGCAAATACCGTTCATTGGCCGGTTTTACGATAATCCGGTGCTGGCGCAAGCCGTTCCGGTGCCACAACCCCGGCGCGCCCGCATCGGGCTGGCGCTGGGTGCCGGTGCCGCTCGGGGATGGTCGCACATTGGCGTGCTGCACGAACTGGTGGCCTGCGGGCTGGTGCCTGACATTGTGGCGGGGTCTTCCATCGGTGCGGTGGTTGGCGGCTGTTTTGTCGCGGGGCGACTTGCCGAACTGGAGGCGTTTGCCCGCTCCCTGACGCCACGAAGGGTGTTCAGCCTGATGGACCTGACCTTCAGCGGGGCCGGGCTGCTCGGGGGCGGCAAGCTGAAAAGCCTGCTGGAGCGGCAGCTTTCGGACACGCTGATGGAGAACCTGCCGACACGGTTCGGCGCGGTGGCGACAGAATTGGGCACCGGTCACGAAGTATGGCTGACCAATGGACAATTGTCTGAATCCGTGCGCGCTTCCTACGCCTTGCCGGGAATATTCGAGCCGGTGAGGATCGCCGGGCGCTGGCTGTTCGACGGGGCGCTGGTTAATCCGGTTCCGGTGACGCTGTGCCGCGCGCTTGGGGCTGATGTTGTGATTGCGGTCAATCTTGTGTCCGACAACTATTCCACCGCCAGCG
>JAYVYA010000290.1:0-2989 GCA_043784745.1 Hyphomicrobiales bacterium | reverse complement strand
CCCTCTCAACGCGCTGTTTGTGTAAGGGCAGCTTTTCTCGCGCCTATTATCCTTGTAGGCATTCACGCCCTCTTGATACGCCGAACTGCCGCCTGAGCCATTCTTTTTGTTTCTGGAAGGTTGTAAAAAAATGCCACTGCGTTTCAACTTGACCCCCATTCATCCATTACAGTGTTATCGGCGAGAGGGAGCCGATATGTCAAGCCTTATAGGGTTACACAGTTTGCAATTCAACGTTCAGACTCCAATCCCATCAAGCCAGTGCCCGCTCAACTATCGCCGGTGCGTAGCAGATCACTTTGACCAAGTCAGCATTGCCCCATTCCACCCCGATTTGTGACACATTCTTGACGTATGCGGGATTATTTGTACATGTCTGGAATATCAGTCTTTGGGGGAAATGCCATGCGGGCAGAAAAAACGGATTCTTACGGCAATAAACGTGGCACTTTCGGTACCAAGCTGGCGGATGAGGCGCGGTTTCTCAAGGCTTGGCTCGACAATCCCTCGCTTACCGGGGCCATTTCCCCGTCGGGCCGCCAGCTGGCGCGCTATATGGCGTCGCAGGTGGACCTGTCGCTCTCCGGCCCGGTGGTTGAACTGGGGCCGGGCACCGGCCCGGTGACGCGGGCGCTGATTGAACGCGGCATTGCCCAGGAGCGGTTGGTGCTGGTGGAATATGATCCTGATTTCTGCAAGCTGCTGGCAGCGCGCTACCCCAAAGCCCGGATTATTCAGGGCGACGCCTATGCATTGGCTAAAACCCTGACGGGCCATCTGGACCAGCCTGCGGCAGCCGTCGTTTCCTCCTTGCCCCTGTTGCTGCGCGATGAACCGCAGCGCCTTGCCATGCTGGCCGAAGCGTTTGCGCTGATGCAGCCGGGTGCACCGGTGATCCAGTTCACCTATGGGCTGAAATCGCCGATTCCACGCTCGGGACAGCTGTTCCATTCGCGCCGCTCGCTACCGATCTGGCTCAATCTGCCGCCCGCCCATGTTTGGGTCTATCGCCAGATGGCCGGAATGGCCGCACCGGCCAAGCGGGATTTGATCGACGTGCTGAACGCCCGCACCCGCCGGATGCGCGGCAAAATCCGCATCGCCACCCAAAGCATGCGGGCGGAAATTGCCGTGCGTGTAGCCAAAGCCAAACGCGCGGCGGGGAAAATCGGGAAATAAGCGGGACTACATCGGATTGGCACCGGCACGGATCAAAGTTACGCGCCCGGCTTGCAGCGTGCCATCGGCGGTTTTGATGGCGAAAAGCTGGACTTCCGCCCCGGCCACGACATCAGCCTTGTCCGCCGGAACCAGCGCCAGAATATTGACATCTGCTGGGATTGCCAGTTTTTGCTCGCCATCGCGGTATTTCAGCGTCAGCAGCGGGCCATTGATGCCGGAGACGGTTTCCGCAACCGTGGCATTGGTCATGGTCGCCTCCGGCATCACGCCCCAGGCCCGGTGGCCTTCCCCGGTGCCGCGCATGGCTTCGGGGAAGATAACGATCTGCACGGCGGACAAGGTGCCGTCGGGCTGGAGCTTGGCACCCGCGCCGATAAAGGTGCCTGGCTTGATGTCGGCAGAGCTGGCTTTGGCGATGGCGGCGACGGGAAAATTATCGGCCAGATGCACGGCAATTGAAGTGTCATCGGCCTGCTTGACGGTGAGCTCGGCCCCTGTCATCGCAATGATGATGCCCCGCACCCGGGTCGCTGGCGGCGATTGCGCCGGAGCTGGACCAGCAGCCAGCAGGAGGGTGACAGCAAGGGCGGCGAGGGTTGTGCGCATGGGGCTGGTGTCTCCGGTTTCTGGTTTCATCTGTCGTGCAGCGGGCTGAATGGCAAGGTGCAGGGGCGCAATTTCCCGTGACCAAACGCATTCCTCGAACGGGGCGCGGTCAGCGATCATCCCAGGATCGTTGCGATGGTTTGGGCGATTGCGCCCCGCTCGCCTGCCTGCACAAACCGGTTGGCGGCAAGCGCATTTTGGGTTACCCACCGCGCAGGCAACAACAACAGGGTGGATGGCATGCGCATGCGACCGGTCGGCATTCTCCTGCTTGCGGCAATTGTCGCCCTTGCCGCCTATTTTGCCCTGACGGCCAATGATGTGCCAAAAGCGGCGGAAAGGGCCCGCAGCGGCTGGGCCCGGGTGGAGCAGGAATTCCGCAAAAGGGCCGAGTTTGTGCCCGAGATTGTCGGCGCCGTTGCGCTGGTCAACTCCGGCCAGCAGGCGCTGATCGACAAAGTGAAAACCGCCCAGGCCGGCGTGCTGGCACTCAAGCCGGATGACAGCATCCCCGCCAGCCCCGCCCGGCTCAGGAGTTTCATGAAAGTCCAGGACGGACTTTCGGAAAGCCTGGGTGAGGTGATGGATTTGATGCGGCTCTACCCCGACAGGAGCCGGGAGGAAAATATCCGCAAAGTCTTTGCCGGGCTGGAAATGCACGAGAATTTCATCGTTGTCGCCCGCAATGTTTATGTCGAGCAGGCCAGGAGCCACAATGAATTGCGCGGATTAATGCCACAGCGCCTGATCGCCGCCCTGTTCCCGCCCCAGCCGCCAGCGCTGGTGCCGACATTCGACCCCGACAAAATGTAGTCTGTTCCGGGGCGGGCACCTGCCGGAGCGCGGACTTCCAGTCCGCCTTTTCCGACGCACCAGGAGTGCCCGCATGGACAACGGGTCGCGCCGAACTTGCGGACTGGAAGTCCGCGCTCTGGCACCATCCCCCGGCAGAACCGCCAGTCGGCCTGTAAGCCGGGTTCTGTAGGGCCGCAGCCCTTGCGGGATGCAGCGTGATGGCCATTCCTCTGGGACGACCGTTACCGGCCGCCTCCGGCAACCAACCCGGACGACAGGCTGGAAAAGCCCTGCATGTTGCCATGCATGTCGTCCCTATGCGGTCTTGCTCCCGGTGGGGTTTGCCGTGCCGCTCACATTGCTGCTCGCGCGGTGCGCTCTTGCCGCACCGTTTCACCCTGGCCGC
>JAYVYA010000289.1:0-8535 GCA_043784745.1 Hyphomicrobiales bacterium | reverse complement strand
GGTGCTCTCCCCCATGGAGCTGTCGGTGGCCTCGCGCAGGGCCACGAGATTGCCATCCTGACGCCAGATCAGGAAAATATTGCCTGCCGTCCACGGCTGGAATTCCCCGGTGGTGGACCCGCCGTCAAAACCGACCCCAATCCCATAGATGGCATTGGCGGTGGCCATCGCCCCCTCGACAAAATACGTGCCGCCGGCAGCCACCACTGTGGTGCTGCGCAGGCCGCTGACAAAATACGCCGCGAGGATTTGCGCGAATGTGACGCTGCTCGCATTGTTGGTCCGCGCCGTCCGCCCGCCTGCCGCCATATTGCTGTTTTGCGGGATGCACCCGGTCAGGGCGCTCAGCGTCAGTGCCACCGGCCCTTGCCCGTAGGCCGCCAGTGCCGCGATTTGCGCCTGCACGAGCACCATATCCGTTTTGGAAGCTGCCCCGGCAAAATCGCTCCAGGTCACCTGCGCCGTGCGCACGACCGAAAAGCCGCTGCGAAATCTGGCCAGCGATGCCACACCCGCGCCATTGGCCGCGCCGGTTGCGGACGCCGCCGCGTTGCCCGCTGTCGCCACCCGGTCCGCCGCTGTCGCCACGGCATCCGCATCCGCCTGCACCCGGTCGGCATGAACTGCCACGCGGTCCCCCGCCGTTGCCACAGCATCCGCGTCCGCCTGCCCCCTGTCAGCATGAACCGCCGTGCGGTCGGCGGCGGTCGCGGCGGCGGCGGCGGCGGTCGCGGTTTTTGCCGTGGCGGCGCTGGCAGCAGACGTTGCGGCAGCGGCGGCATTGGCTCCGGTCGCCACGCGATCCGCTCCGGTAGCCACAGCATCCGCGTCCGCCTGCACCCTGTCGGCATGGACCGCCGTGCGGTCGGCGGCGGTCGCGGCGGCATCGGCATTTGCGGCAATGGTGGCACTGGCTGCGGTAGCAGTGGCGGTGCTGGCGGCAGTCGTGGCAGCATTGGCGGCTGCGGTCGCGTTAATCATCGCCGCCGGGTCAACCGGCGGGCCGATCAGGCTCGCCAGCCATTGTTGCATCGTTCCGGCAAAGCCGTTCTGCACGGCCACCTGATAGGCCGAAAGCCCCTGCGGGCCGCGAGGTTCAAGTGTCGGGGTCAATGGCTGGTTGAATTTCAGCATGAGGCACTTTCAAACGGGTTTAAGGCTTGCGGGGTTTAAGGCTCGCGGGGTTTAAGGCTCTATCGAGATGCCCTGGGTGAATGTGACGGTGCCGCTGGCGATGATCACCTTGCGGCTGCCCCGGATCATTTTGAGGTCGCTGACATAGACGCCAGAAAGCGCGGCCACCGCGCTGGCCGGACGGTGGAAGCTCAGGGTAATGCCGGGCGGCGTTCCGGCTGGCTGCGGGTCTGACATCACCAGCGAGCCATCGGCGGTGATGAATTCCAGCGCCACCTCGACGTTGCCGGGCTGGCGGCGCAATTGCATGTGCCAGGTGGCATTATCCATCGGAAAGGCTTCGCCGGGCAGTCCGACGAAGCAGGAACCGTCAAAATCCTCATTATTGCCAGAGGTAATGTCGAGGACGGCGGGGACGGAGGTGATCGCTGTCATGCCAGCAGCCCTATCTGGCGGGCAGATTGCCTTAATGCCGCAATCCGCGCTGCCAGCGCCGCGCTGACGGCATCCGCCGTTGCGGCGGCATCAATGGCTTCCGATCCGGCATAGCGCGCCGACTGAACGAGATGGATGACGGCATAAAATCCCGCCGCCTTGGCTATAATGGCTTCCGCCATGGCATGGACCTGCTGCGGGGTGACGCTGGCCACAGCCACGCCAGCCGCATTGGCGGCCAGCGCCGGCAAAAGCGCCATGGCGGGCAACACCCCGCCCGACAGCACAATCTGCGCTTCCGCCGCTTGCGTGGGCCAGCTATCCACCTCGGCCTGGGCGTAAGCGCCGGTCAGGCCGCCGGTGATCACATTGGCCGCCGCGATCAATGACGCCTTGGCTGCGGTCCTGGCCCTCGCCAATGCCGCAGTTAGAATGGCCGGTGTCGGCACATTGGTCACACCGTCCGGCAACGCGCCCGGCGCAGTCATGGCAGGTTGATCGACCCCTTCGGCATCCCACAATGGTTGCCCGCGAAAATCTGGCACCTGCTGCCACGACCAGGCACCGGCGGCGCTGAGGTAGCAGCGGGCAAAGCCGGGCTGGATGCCAGGCGGCCCAGCCAATGTGCAGAATGCCGGCAAAAGCCAGAGCGGCTCGCCCGAATGCTTGCTGCCCTGCGTGTCAAAAGCCAGCGGCTGCGCGGCGCGCAATTCCCCGGTGATGGCGTTGTAATGATAGCCGGTGGGGGCTGTATCGGTCATGACAATCCTCAATATTTGATGCAGGCGAGCAGCGGCGCATTCTTGGGCGGTACGCCCGGCACATCAATATGCTGGCCGCTGGAACTGTTATCTCCGACAAATGCGGTGGTGACAGACACGGTGCCAGGCTGCACGATATTGCCGATGACACCGCCCGGCGCGGCATTGACAGCGCTGATGAACAGGCCGCGCAGATCCGGCAGGCCGAAGGTGGTGGCCCCGTCGCCGGTGCTGAAACCGGATCTTCCGACGTTGTTCCAGACAGCCCCGCTCCACAGCACGCCAGAGGCCTGCGCATAGGCCCACAGGCGGCTGTAGGCGTCGCGAGACACCAGAGAACCGTCAGCCGCGAGCCGTCCCGCCGGCGGCGTCGAGCTGGAATGAAATGTGATTTCGCCGACCTTGAGCATGTCGAATTGCAAGGCAGCGATCTTGGCATCGACGTCGGTGATTGTGTCGTAAAGCTGGATGAGCCTCCTTATTGCCTGATCCTTGGCGGTGGCATCGACAATTGTCTCATAGGGCGACAAGTCCGGCGCAACGGGAGGCGGGATGGCGGCAATCTTGGCATTGACATCGAGAATTGTGTCGTAAAGTTGCAGTGCGGTCCGGGTTGCCGCGTCTTTTACGGCGGCATCCGCAATCGTCTCATAGTATGCGCCCACCCATGCCTCGGTCGCAAACGCGCCGGGATTGTTGAACAGCACGACATTGCCGCTGGCCAGCGTCTCGACAAAGGCCACGGTGATGGTGCCGCCGCGCGCGACGCCCTGGCTGGGGAGCGGCATGAAACTGTCGGGATAAGCGCCCACAGCATAGAGGGTGCCGCTGTCGAGCACCACGCCGATTTCGCGGATAGTGAAGCCGCGCGGGGTCGCGGGCAGCCACATCGCCTCGACCATGATCTGGGTGGCGTCAGCGGGATTGGCATAGACGCGCGTGACCGGCAGCGCGGCGATCTGGTTGACGAGGCTGGCCTGCGTCTCGACTGGCGAGACCGCCGCGCCATTGCCGTCGCCCAGCACGATGGCGGCAAAGCGCACCGGCGCGCCGCCCGCGATCTTGGAGGCCTGATCGGCGGCGCGCCCGGCAAGCGTGAGAATGGGCTGGAAGCTCTGGGTCATGCGGCACTCGCGAATTGGGTGGTTTCTTGCAGGATCACCGCCGCGCCGAGGCGGGTGCGGGAGGGCGGCAGGGCAACGTCCCCGAGGGCGGTGCCGGTGAAGGTCACGGCGTCGTCAATCAGCACTACCGCGCCGATGCCCGCGCCGCCTGCGGGCAATATCCGCGCCACATTCACGGCTGCCAGCCGGTCATGCGCGCCCTTGGCCCGCAGGGCGAGGCGCACCAGCGAGGCGTCATTGTCATTGGTCCACGCCTGGCCTGGTCCCAATGTCACGACCAGGCGAAACCGGTGGGCGGTGTCGCCATACTCAAACCAGCATTGATGCTGCACGGCAAAGCCAAGCTGGCTGATGGAGGTAACCACGGCCCAGCGCGTCGCGGCATGGCGGTGAAGGTCATAGCTGCTGGCGACGACGGTCCGCTTCTGGACTTCGGTCCAGCCAGCGTCCCATTCCGCCACCTGGCGCTCCCATGCCAGCCACGGCAGGATCGCCAGCGGACAGGCCTGCGGGTCTTTGACCGCGCGGATTGGCACGGGGATGGACTGGATGCGCTCGAATGTCGCCGCCAGCGATCGCTCGAAGGGCGTGGCATTGGCCGGGAGCAGGGTGCGGTCAACCATCGGCCACCACCACATTGAGCGAGATGATCGTGGCCAGCCAGGCCGCGCCGAGCGGGCCGGGATCCATATCGGCCACAGGCTGCACCAGCTGGAACGAGATGGCGGCGGAGGTGCCGTCGGCGTTGAGCATGCGCCCCGCCGCGATCAGGCTGTCACGCGTGTGCTTGGCCCCGACCTTGTTGCGGGCGGCGGCATAGGCGGCGATGCGGTTTTGGGTGGTCAGCCGCAGCACATCGGCATCCGCGCCGGGCGGCACGATCAGGGTGCCGGAAACGGTATAGGGGTGGATGGTCGCGGCCTGCACGGTGATGCGCGCCGTGTTGGGCCGCAAGGTGTTGGCGTCCAGTTCCGAGGGTGTCGGGCGGATATAGGCGGCGACATCAGGTGCGTCCCATGCGGCCAGATGCTTGGCGACGGCAAGGCATACCTGCGGCGAGGCCTGCCCGCCCTGCCCGGATTTGGACAGCAGCACCATCCAGACGCAGCCGTCGGGAACGCCGACGCCATGCTCCGGGCCGTAGACCGCGCAATCGCGCACGTCGGGATGCGCATCGAGCGCATAGAACAGATAAGCGGCATTCGGTCCGGCGACCGACAGGGCTTCCGGTGCCAGCGCACGGCGGCGGCGCAGGCTGTCGTCGCTCTCCATGATCGCTGGCACCGGCGGCGTCACCGTCAGATCGGCGGGCACCAGGGTCTGCCGGGCGATAGCCAGATCGGCGCAGACATTGTCGAGGTCCGCGCCGGTAGCCGTCGCCAGCAGCACCGCCTTGACGCCATCGTTGACCTCCTGCGACTTGTAGATATCGCCGCGATAGGCCCCGACCCGCATCGCCCAGCCAGCCGGGTCCGAGCGCAGGCTGGCGACATTGTAGGCATAGCCATAGCGCGCCGCCTCGGCTTGGGCTGCCGCCAGCCACGCCGCATGGCTCACGTCAAAATCCAGCACCCGCACCGCGTCGGGCGGCGGAATGAGGGAAAGGTCGAGCAGGTAAAACCGGGTCAATTCGGCCTCCCCGCCAGTCTGGAGAGGAGCGAGGCGCTGACATCAACGCCGCCGCTAATGGCCTGCCGCGCCCTGAAATCGCCGTCGAGGCCGTTGGGGAAATAGTCCCCTTCCAGCCCCATGGTCGCCCGCCCGGTGACATCCATCTTGACCAGGCGAAGGGCCGTTAGCCGGAAGCACGGCTCTTCCTTTTTCAGGGCGGTGGCGCAGGCCATGTAAAAGTCGATTAGAACCCGGTTTGAACCGGGCTTGTCGACGAGGCCGGGAACTCCGGAACCAAAATCACGCGCCATGACCAGCGAGCCGAGTGCCGTCGATACGATGGTGCCAATGGACTGGAGGCAATGCATCCAGCCCGTCAGTGGCAATCCCGTGTGGCGGTCAATCCTGGCGCGCATGTCTACTCCCCGGCCAAGGCGGCTTCAGCGGTCGCGGCTTGATCGGCGGCGCGCTCGACAATGCCTTCCAGCAGCAAGTGGCGCGCCTCTTCTGCCGACAGGCGCACCAGGTCGCCCTTCTTGTGGAGATGGCCGGAAATCCGCATGCCATGCGGCATTTCGCTGACCACGACATAGGCGTCGCGGGCAACATTGGGGTTATGCTTGCCCCGGACAGAACCGGGCGTAGGCAATCTGGTCATTTCACTTCCTCCGGATCAGCCAGAGCAAAACACTCCGGCTTGATGACAAAAAACTGCTTCGAACCGACGAGATAAATTTTCAGATCGGCCTGGCTCTTGACGCCGATTAGCGCCTTGCCGCTGTCGCGGACATGCCATGTTGCCCCGCTGCCCGGCTCGCCGTGGCGCGTCATTTTCTCGTCGCTGCGGTCAGAGGGTGCCGGGGTCGCATCGCAATTGCCAAAATGCATGACGGCTCCGGAAGCCGGGTCGCCGTCCGGACACAGCATCAGGACTTTCTGGCCAACTTTGAGCGGGTGATGGACGCCTTCCGGCATGACAACCGGCACGTCATGGGTGTCCATGCCGACATCGAGCTTGGCGGTGCCCTTAGCCGCGTCAAAACTCTTGACCGATCCGGGGCGAACAAGATTGCTTTGGCGGCGCTGGACCTCGGCAAGCTGGTGGTAGAGGTCATCAATGGTCTCTTGCAGGGCGAGGCTCATGCGCCACCTCCGAGTGGATCGGGGCCGGGGGCACCCACCGGCAGCACTTCGCCGTTGACGACGGCAGGTGTATTGTTGATCCACAGCGCCGACAATTGGCCGATGATGGCAAATTCGTCGGCCTCGTCGCCCATCCGGATCTCCTGCGACCAGACTACCTGCCAGATCGCGAGGCCGATCTTGTCAAATTCGGGGGAATATTCATTGCGGGCGTCGAGATTGTCGGGCCAGCCGACATCGGCACGGCCATAGCGGCTGGCGGACAGCAACAGTTGCAGCGCCGCAACGAGAGCCATGACCGCCGTATCGCGGTCCGTGCCCGGCACGTCGCGGGTGATGACGACGGCGGCGAGGAGCACCGGCACCACCCACTGCCCGGAGGGATGGCGGCTGACCTTGCCAAAGCCGGTGAGGACCACGCGCACCGAAGGAGCCGCCGCACCATAGCGCTGCAAGGCGTCCAGGTTGAACGGGCCCTGGTGCGGGCCAACATCGCGCAGGCCTGCGATTTTTGCCTTGATCTCGCCGATCACAAGTTCGCGCAGGGCGAGCGGGGTCAGGTCTGCGGCGCTTATCGCAGCACCATCTGGATAAAGCGGCTGGCGGTTGCCTCGATCTCGCGGGTATTGGCGTCGGAAACGCCGAGAAATGGCCGCGCCGGGATCACGACCTTTTTGGCGAAGACGGTTTTGCCGCCCGCCTTGAAAGCCAGTGCCTTGGCGTTGCCTGGCACAATCGTTGCGCCGAATTGATGGACGGGCGCGCCGATCCAGCCGGTGCCCCAGCGCGCAGTATGGCCGCTGACATCTTCGTCAATGCTGTCATAGAGGTGGTCGCCGGTGGCAAACAGGGTGCTGCCGCCTGCCTTGTTGGGCAGCCAGGCGGCACCGTCCGGCGCGGTCTTTTCCGAAGAAATACGGCGCTGGGTCTGGCTCTTGCCGAGCCGTGCCAGTCCCATCAGCAGTTCCTGCCCCTCGGCGGCAAGGCCGAGGGCCGCGAGCCTTGCCTCCAGCTGGGCCGCGCCGAGAATATCAAACTGGATCGAGCCGCCCATCACAGCCCCCGCAGGCTGTCGCGCGAGAAGCGGCGGTCATTGCCGATCAGCACGGCTTCGTTGCTGGTGATGACGGCGGGGCCGACACCCTGCCCGTTGTCTGGGGCACAAGGTCAATCTCGGCCTTGGCGGCGGCGACGTCGCGCAGGAAATCGACAGCGGCCTTGTTGCGCTTTTCGATGATATCCAGCATCTGCCCGCCGGACGTGGCCAGCCGGTAGACGGCGAGATCAGCGCACAATTCCTTGAGCTGGACCATGCCCTGGCCGGTCGGCAACAACGGCAGCGGGTAGCGCCTTGCCAGATAGCCATTCATCGCGGCGCTCGCGCCATCCAGCGCGGCGGCGACCTTCACCGGATCACGCTGCTGGGTCAGGCGGTCAACGGTCAGCAGGTCAATGCTGTCGCGGCCCCAGATAGCGTCAAGGTCGGCTGTGGTGGCATAGGCCATGGGGTCTGCTCCAGGGAAAGGTGCCTCCCTGCCCGCAGGCAAGGAGGGCTAGCGCGCGGATGCCTGATCCCGGCGATACTTCCGGGGAGGCAGCCTGGCGATTTGGCGCGGACTACCCGCCCGTGCGCTTGACCGAGAGCACCGGGTCCGCCTCAATCTCGGCAATCTGGTCGTCGCTCAGCGAGGCCAGCGGCAATTCAATCTCTGCCGAGGTGAAATGCCGGTCACCGCGCCAGCGCCCATCCTGCGGGCCGCGCACAAGCAGCGAGCCGGTGGCGGAGTTTTTGGCTTTCTTTGGTTCGGCTGGCTTGATGATTTCTTCGGCCATGGATTTAATCCTTCAATGGAGGTGGAATTTTGCCCCCGTCGGCGTCACGCCGACGACCGCGCCGCATCAGACGTTAGGCAGCCACTCGACCATTTCGATATCGACGAGCTTGTAGTCGGTGTTGCTCGCGCCATTTGCCAGCTTTTCGGCAAAGATCAGGTCGCGCGCCGCAGACCAGAGCACATTGGGCACCACCAGCAGGTTCGGCACAATACCGAGCGGGCGGCCGCCGTCACCATTTGTTGCCATCATGGCCGTGAGCGCGGCGCGGAAATTTGCCGTGTTCAAAGGCTGTTTCGAGCCAAACGCGAGCTGCCACAGGCCATAACCGGCGTTGCAGCGGCCATCGACGCCATAAACAACCTCATCGCGGTTGAAAACACTGTCGGAACTGCGCGGGTCGGTCTTGGCAATGAGGTCAAATTTCTTGCGGTTCTGGAAAATCAGCGGCTTGATCGCACGGGTCGTGTCCATCAGATACCAGGCCGGGCCAG
>JAYVYA010000288.1:0-2331 GCA_043784745.1 Hyphomicrobiales bacterium | reverse complement strand
CGCCAGCAGTCTCACGCCTTCGATAAAGGCCGGTTCAAGGCAGATGCCGGGGTTGACCTCGCCCTGAATCAACCGCCGGATGCCGCGCAGGTTTTTATGGGCGAGCAGGTTCTCCAGGTCCACCGCCACTGCCGCGCCGTTTTGCACCGGGGCGTGGGCGATGATGGCGGCGAGACGCGGATCCCGGTCGGCAATTTCCTGCGCAAAGGCCGCTTCGGAGAGGTGCTGACCCCTGTCCACCGCCACCTCGACAAACACCAGCTTTTCGATGTTCACCCCCGCGCTCGCCCGCTCAAAATCTGCCATCAGATGCGTGCGGTTGATTTTGGGCGCGCCTGCCATCCAGCTAAAGGAATGGCGGGCAAGATCATAGAGGTGAACGTGGGTGTCGATGATAGGGAAGGCGGGCATCGGTTTGCCTCGGGGTGCGGGTTATGCCAGTTTGCCGCCAGCATAACCAATGGGGCCGCCTCTGTCATGGACATCATCGTCTACCACAATCCCGCCTGCGGCACCTCGCGCAATGTGCTGGGGCTGATTCGCAATGCCGGCGTGGAGCCGCATGTGGTGGAATATCTGAAGACGCCGCCGAGCCGGGCCATGCTGCGGCAATTATTGTCCCGCATGGGCATTTCCGCGCGGGATTTGCTGCGAACGAACGTGCCGGAATTTTCGCAAATGGGCTTGGCTGCTGCGGAAGTGAGCGAAAGCGCCATTCTGGATGCGATGGAAAAATACCCCGTCCTGATCAACCGCCCCATGGTTGTCACGCCCAAAGGCGTGCGCCTGTGCCGCCCCGCCGAGACGGTGCTGGATTTGTTGCCGCCCCAGCGGGGCGAATATTTCAGGGAGAATGGCGAGCGGATGATTGACCAGCACGGGCGGCAGGTGGCGACGGGGTGAGTGGCTGGGGCCGCGCGGGTTTAACGCGCTGACACGGCGCGTATCGGGGGCCAGCGTTTCAACCATCTTGCGGCGGAACGGGCGGTTGAAAATCGCGCGGTCGCAGGGTGCCTCCCCAAACCGCCAATCCATGCTATAGGCTCCCCAACAAGGACCGCCCATGCCCGAGATAAACGCCGCCAAACCTACCCTGCTCGGCATGACCCGCACCGAGCTTGCCGCTGCCCTCAAGGCGATTGATGTGCCCGAGCGCGAAATCAGGATGCGGGTGGCCCAGCTCTGGCACTGGATTTATTTTCAGGGCCTGAAGAATTTTGACGGCATGCTGAATGTCGCCAAGGGCCTGCGCACCAGGCTCAGCGAGGCCTATACGCTGGCCCGGCCGCAAGTGGTGACCGAGCAGGTATCCACCGATGGCACCCGTAAATGGCTGATCCGGCTGCTACCCGTGGATGCGCGCGACAGGGGCGCGGAGATTGAATGCGTCTATATTCCCGAAAGTGACCGGGGCACCTTGTGCATTTCCAGCCAGGTCGGCTGCACGCTCACCTGCACCTTCTGCCATACCGGGACGCAACGCCTCGTGCGCAACCTGACCTCGCAGGAGATTGTGGCGCAGCTCGTAGTGGCGCGCGACATGCTGGGCGACTACCCCGGCCTGACACCGCCAGCCAACGGTTTGATCCCTTCTGGAGAAGGCGTGCGCGCCATCTCCAATATCGTCTTCATGGGGATGGGCGAGCCGCTCTATAATTTTGACCATGTGCGCGAGGCCATCAGCGTTTTGAGCGATGGTGACGGGCTGAGCCTGTCCAAGCGCCGCATCACCGTCTCCACCTCCGGCGTCGTGCCGCAAATTGTTCCGCTGGGCGATGAAATGGGCACGATGCTGGCCATTTCGCTGCATGCGGTGAATGATGAATTGCGCAACACGCTGGTACCGTTGAACAAGAAATATCCGATTGAAGCGCTGATGCAGGCCTGCCGCGATTATCCAGGGGCGTCCAATGCCCGGCGCATTACGTTTGAATATGTGATGCTGAAGGGGGTGAACGATTCGCCCGCCGAAGCCCGCGCGCTGGTTCGGCTGCTGAAAAACATTCCGGCCAAGATCAATCTGATTCCGTTCAACCCGTGGCCTGGGGTAAAATATGAATGCTCGGACTGGGGCACGATCGAGCGCTTTTCCGACATTGTCTTCAATGCCGGATATGCCAGCCCGGTGCGCACCCCGCGCGGCCGCGACATTTTTGCTGCCTGCGGGCAATTGAAAAGCGAGACGGAGAAATTGCGGGCGCGGGCAAGGCTGGTGGTGGAAGAAGGCGAGGCGACGCATTGAGCGGCACCCCCCGGACCGCGCACTTCCAGTGCGCCCTTGCGCGGCGGCGGAAGGTGCAGACCCCGGCACAGACCGGGCGGTGGAAAGAG
>JAYVYA010000287.1:0-13671 GCA_043784745.1 Hyphomicrobiales bacterium | reverse complement strand
GTTGACATGAACGATGTCATCGGCTTGCCAAGGTTGAGCGTGGTGATCTGGATGACGGCTGGCTTGTTGATGGCATAGTTCAGCGCCTGGCGGACCTTGACATTGGCCATCGGGTTGGCCGCGTCGTTCTTGTATTTTTCGCCAACAAACAGGGTCAGGTAGCGCACGCGGGTCGAGGGCCACAGCTCCATCCGCAGGTTGGCGTCGCCCTGCAATTCCTTGACGCGGGCATAGGGGATGAATTCGGTGCCATCGACTTCGCCCGCCTTCAACTTCAAAAGCCGGGTCGCATCATCGGGAATCACCGGGAATTCCAGTTCGTCGAGATAGGGCAGGGCTTTGCCGTCGTCGCCCATTTTCCAGTAATGCTCGTTGCGCTTCAGTTTCATCACCTCGCCATGTTTCCACGAGACAAGTGTGAAGGGGCCGGTGCCAACGGGATGTTCAGCGAACGCCTTGGCTTTTTCCTCCGGTGTCGCGCCCGCCGTCGCCTCGAACAGTTTTTTGGGCAGGATCGCGGCATTGAATGTCGCCAGCGCCGCCAAAAGCGTCGGGTCCGGATGTTTCAGTTTCAGCACTATTGTATCGGCTCCGGAAGTCTCGATGCTGTCAATGGCGGCAAGCGAGGAGTTCCACGCCCCGGCCTTTGGGTCGCGGGCGCGGTCCAGCGACCATTTCACATCCTCGGTCGTCATCGGCGAGCCGTCTGAAAATTTGACGCCGGCCTGCACGCTCAGTGTCAGCGTCTTGCCGTCAGCCGCAGTGTTCCATTTGGTCGCCAGGGCGGGGGTCACGCCCTGGCCGTCGGCGGTGGGGGCCAGCAGCGTGTCATACAGGTTGGTCAGCACCCAGATGTCGACATTGGCATCATTCAGCACCGGGTCGAGAAACAGCGAGTCGGCATAGCGGGCATAGACCATCTTGCCGCCGCGCGTCGCCGCTGCCACCGCAGGAGACGCCAGCATCAAACCCGCCAGCAGGCTGGCCGGCAGACAGGATTTCATGAGCCCGGTTTTCATAACGATACCCCTTGTTAGTTGCCCGCACACTGTGCTTGTCTGTTAGCATGGTATGTGAGAGATTTGAGTGAAGTCAATGGTGGTTGCAGGGAATTATGGTGGTTCGGTTCATCCATGGCCAATTACTGTGCTGGTTGGCTAGAACAGATGCAAGGTGATGCGCAATTGATCAACATTGCTTCCGCCATAGACCGGAATTTGCCGGTGCCGCTTGGCGTCCAGCTTCGCGGGCTGCTGGAATATGGCATAGCTTGCGGCGAATTGCCGGTGGGCGTGCGCCTGCCCTCGGTGCGCGAACTGTCGGAGACCTGCGGTCTCGCCCCCATGACGGTGGCCGCTGTCTACCGTGATTTGCGCTCTGCGGGGCTTCTCACGGCAAGGCCAGGCGCGGGCACTTTTGTTGCCGCTTCCGCGCAGGCCACCAGCCTTTCGGACACGACGATTCTTGCCCTTCATACGCAAATTGACCAAATGATCGCCCATTTTCGTTCCGCCGGACTTGGCCCGACCGATCTGCTGGCCATGATCAATGCGCGGGTGGCGCTGGGGCGCTCGCCCCGGCTGGATGGATTGCTGATCCGGGTGGTTGGGGTTTTTCCCTCCGCCACGCGCGCTTATGCCGAAGATATTGCGAGATATCTGCGGGCCGGGGACCATGCCGATTTCATCACTATTGACGAGCTTGCAGCTTCTGCCCCGAGCGCTCGCCCGGTGGATATGTACGTCACCATGGCCAACCGGCGGGCGGAGGTCGCGGCCGTGGTCAGCCACGGCATACCGGTCGTCAGCATCAATTTCATCCCCTCCGAGACTACCCGCGCGCTACTGGCGAAGATTGATCCGCTGGCGCACGTGTGCGTGGTGTCGGTGTTCCCCGAATTTCTGGCGCTGATGCGCCCCGGTGTCATGCGCTTCACCCCGCATGTCCAGAGTGTCGATGCCGCTTTGCTGGGGGATGCTGCCCTGGGTGAAAGGTTGGCTGGTGCGAATGTGGTGGTTTACGCCACCGGGGCCGAGGCAGCCCTGACCCATCTGCCACCCCATGTCACGGCCATTGAATATCGCCACGTTCCCGACCCCCATGCCATTCAGGGCGAGCTTCTGCCCATGATCGAACGGCTGCGCACAAGCACCCCTTTGCAGGAGAACCTTCATGAAAATCAGCCAGATGAACTGGTCACAGGTTGAGGCATACCTTGGGCATGATGATCGCGCCGTGGTGCCGCTGGGATCGACCGAGCAGCATTGCCAGCTCAGCCTGTCGGTGGATTCCATCCTGTCCGAACAGGTGGCGCTGGAGGCGGCGGAGCCTTTGATGGTGCCGGTGTTTCCCGTGCTGGCTTATGGCATCACGCCCTATTTCATGGCCTATCCCGGCACGGTTTCCATCAGTCTTGCCACCTATGCCGGATTGATCAATGACATATTGACCTCCCTCTACCAGACCGGCTTTCGCAAAGTACTGCTCTGCAACGGGCATGGCGGCAATTCACCTGCACAGACGGTGGGCATTGAGTTCATGGCCAGCCACCCCGGCATGTCGGTCAGATTCCACAATTGGTGGAATGCGCCAAAGACCTTTGCCGCCGTGCAGGCGACGGACAAAGTGGCCTCGCACGCCTCTTGGATGGAAAATTTCCCCTGGACGCGGTTGCCTAACCTGAAGCTGCCGGAGCACCAGAAACCGATGGTTGATCTGGAGCGGATGCGCCTGCACGGCCCTGCCGGTGTGCGGGACATGCTGGGGGACGGGAATTTCGGCGGCCTGTACCAGCGCAGCGATGAGGAAATGCTGGCGGTCTGGAAAGTGGCGGTGGAGGAGACCCGCGCGCTGATCGAGGGGCCATGGGCATGAGCGGGCCAAAAATCCTGATCTGGGGTGCCGGGGCGATTGGCGGCACGATCGGAGCCTTTCTGGTGCGCCACGGCGCGGATGTGACGTTTGTGGAACGCGATGCGGCGCATGTGCTGGCGATGCAGCAGAACGGCCTGACAATCGAGGGGCCGGTTGACAGCTTCACCGTGCCCGTTTGCGCCTGCCTGCCAGAAGCTGTTACGGGCGTGTTTGACCAGGTGTTCCTGTGCGTCAAAGCGCATCATACCCAGGATGCCACACGCACCCTCGCCCCTCATCTTGCGCGGGACGGCTTTGTGGTGTCGTTCCAGAACGGGCTGAACGAGCTGGTGATTGCCGGTATTGTCGGGCGCGAGCGCACCATCGGTGCGTTCATCAATTTTGGTGCGGACTATCTGTCACCCGGCATCGTGCGTTTCAGCGGGCGCGGGGCTTTTGTGATCGGCGAGCTGGACGGCACCATCACCCCGCGCATAAAAGCCTTGCACCGGCTGGTGCAGGCGTGCGAACCTAATGCCATCATCACCGACAATATCCTCGGCTATCTTTGGGGCAAGCTTGGCTATGGAGCCATCTTGTTTGCAACCGCGCTGACCAATGCCTCGATTTGCGATGCACTGGCAGCGCATGAGCCACGGGCGCTGTTCAGCGCCCTGGCGGCGGAATCGGTGGCTGTGGCACAGGCGCAAAATATCGTGCCGCTTGGCTTCAACGGTTATGATCCCAAGGCCTTTGCCGCACAGGCGCCGCAGGCGATGGCAGAGGGCTCGTTTGAGGCGATGGTGGCGCACAATGCCACATCGGCCAAGACCCATTCCGGCATATGGCGCGATCTGGCTGTGCGCAAGCGGGTGACGGAAGTGGACGCGCAACTGGGGCCGATTGTCGAGTTTGGCCAGAAACTCGGCCTTGCCACGCCGGTCACCCGCGCCCTGATCGCCATGATCCACGAAATCGAGACGGGCGCGCGCCCGCTGGACTGGGCCAATCTGGCGCAGCTGGAACAGCGCGCCAAAGCGGGGGGCGTGACGTGAATATCAGCTTTGCCGGACAACACATTCTGGTCACCGGCGCTGGCCATGGCATTGGCCGGGAGATTGCGCGCGCCTTTGCCGAAGCGGGCGGCGGCGTGGTTGGGGCCGACATCCGCGATGCCGCCGAGGGCGGAGCGCATCCGCTGGATGAGAGCATCCGGTTTGCCACTTGCGACCTCACCCGCAAAGCCGCTGTCGAACAGCTTGTGCAGAGGCACGGCCCGTTTGATGTGCTGGTCCACAGCGCCGGCGGCGTCTGCGGCCAGAGCGGGCGCGTGCTGGAGGAAGTGCCGGAGGCGGACTGGCACGCCATTCTCGCCATCAACATGACGGCGGCATTTTATCTGGCGCAGGCCGTCGCGCCGCACATGAAGGCGCGCGGGTTCGGGCGCATCGTCACCATTTCGTCTGGCGCGGGTCTGGGAATCAGCCTCACCGGCATTCAGGCCTATGCTGCGGCAAAGGCAGGCGAAATTGGCCTCACCCGGCAGCTGGCGCATGAACTGGGGCCGTTTGGCATCACCGTCAATTCCATCGCGCCGGGGTTCGTGCGCTCCAATCCCACCACCGAGAGGCAATGGGAGGCCTACGGAACGCAGGGCCAGGCCCAGTTGCTTGGCCGCATCGCCCTGCGGCGGCTGGGAACGGTGGAGGACATCAGCGCCGCCACGCTGTTTCTGGCCAGCGCCCAGGCGTCCTGGATCACCGGCCAGTGCCTGCCGGTCGATGGGGGCAAGTAACATGCAGCAAGTGCAGCAATGGCTGGCCGACCGGCACCGCAGCATCGTTGCGGAACTGCTGGAATTCATCGCTATTCCCAGCATTTCCACCGACCCTGCCCATGCGCCCGATGTCGCCCGCGCCGCCGATTTTGTAGCGGGCAAACTCCGTGCCGCCGGGCTGGCCGACGCGCGGGTGCGGCCCACGGCAGGCCACCCCGTTGTCACCGCCGCCTGGCGCGGCGCACCGGGCAAACCGACGGTGCTGGTCTATGGCCATTTTGACGTGCAACCGCCGGACCCGCTGGAGGCGTGGGCCTCGCCGCCGTTCCAGCCACAGATCCGCGACAAATGCATTTACGGGCGCGGTGCCTCTGACGACAAAGGCCCGATGCTGATCCCGATCAAGGTGGCCGAGGCGTTTTTTGCCTGCGAGCGAGCGCTACCGGTCAATCTGGTGTTCCTGTTTGAGGGCGAGGAGGAGGTTTCCAGCGCCCATCTGGAAGATTTTGTGGCGGAACAACGCGATTATCTGGCCGCCGACTTTGTGTTGTCGGCGGATGGCGCGCAGTGGCGGGCCGATTTGCCCAGCGTTATCACCGGCAATCGCGGGATTTGCGCGCTGGAAGTCACCGTCACCGGCGCGGCCAAGGATCTGCATTCGGGCCGCCATGGTGGCTCCGTTGCCAATCCCGTTCAGGCCCTGGTGCGCCTGCTGGCAGGCCTGCACGATTCGTCCGGCAAAGTGGCGGTGGCCGGGTTTTATGATGCGGTGATCGAGCTGGAGCCTGAGCAATTGCGCGCCATAGCCGGGCTGCCGTGGAGCGAGGCAGCCTATCTTGAGTCGATTGGTGCCCCTGCGGGCGCAGGGGAGGCGGGCTACACGCTGTTGCAGCGCAACTGGGTTCGCCCCACGCTGGAATTTAACGGAATTTCCGGCGGCTATGCCGGGCCGGGCAAAAAGACGGTGATTCCCTCGACCGCCAGCGCCAAGATCACCTGCCGCCTGGTGCCCAACCAGCATCCCCACGCGATTGCGGCAGAGGTAGCGGCCCATTTGCGGGCGCAGGCCCCGGCTGGCGTCACGGTGACGGTCAAGATTGAGTCCGGCGGGGCCATGCCCTACGCGGTGCCGCCGGACCATGCCGGTCTTGCATTGGCAGAAGCGGTTTTGAAAGATGTCACCGGCACCGCGCCCATACGGGTCCGAATGGGCGCGACAATCCCCATCGGCGATATATTCCGCCGCGTTCTGGGGATTGATACCATATTTTTCTCGTTCGCCACGTCAGACGAAGATTATCACGCCCCCAACGAGTTCTTCCGGCTGGCCAGCCTCGCAACCGGAATGGAGGCCTGGGCGCAATACCTCCTGATTCTCGGGCAATCCGGCGAATGAAAGCAAAGCAGGGTGCCGGATGCCTTGATCGATCCACAAAATCATTCAAGCTGGCAATACCAGCGCCGCATTGTCCCGGATCGACAGCCATACACCGGTTCCCGGCGCAAACGGGCTTGCGACATTCGTGTCAATCACGAACAGGTTTCCGGCAGCGGTTTCGACTGAATATTCCATGTGCTTGCCCAGATAGGACGATTTCGCGATCCGCCCGGCCAAATGCGGCGCTGCGGGTGGCAGCAGCGCCAGATCGATCCTGTCGGGACGGATGATTACTTTCACCGGCCCGGCACCGGCTGCGCTGCACGGCAGGCGAAACTCGGCGGCCACCACCTTGACCAGGCCAAAACCATCGTCGCAGCTGGCCAGATGCGCGTCGATGATATTGGCGTCCCCGATGAAATCAGCCACGAAAAGGCTTGCCGGCTGTTCGTAAAGCTGTCGCGGCGTGCCAATCTGGGCAATCCGCGCATTGGACATGACAATGATGTTGTCCGACACCGCCAGCGCCTCTTCCTGGTCATGCGTGACATAGGCGACGGTAAGGCCCAGCGACAATTGCAGCTCGCGGATTTCCTCCCGCACCCGGCGGCGCAGCTTGGCGTCGAGGTTGGACAGCGGCTCGTCAAACAGCAGCACCCGGGGTTCCAGCACCAGCGCCCGTGCCACCGCCACCCGCTGCTGCTGGCCGCCGGAAAGTTCGGAGGGTGCCCGCCCTTCCAGCCCCTTGAGGCCGATCAGCTCCAGCTTTGCCATCGCCATCTCGCGGGCCCGCTGCCTGGGCACACCCTGCACCGTCGGCCCGTAAGCGGCATTGTCGAGCACGCTCATGTGCGGAAACAGGGCGTAGGACTGGAATACCATGCTGACATCGCGGTCCGCTGCCGAAAGGCTGGTCACATCCTGGCCGCCAATGAAAATCCGCCCGGTGGACGCCATTTCCAGCCCGGCAATCATGCGCAGGGTCGTCGTCTTGCCGCAGCCCGACGGGCCGAGCAGCGTCACCAACTGGCCTGGCGGAATGGTGAAGGAGACGTCCGCGACGGCCAGGACATTGCCATAGCTTTTGCTGACCTGGCGAAATTCAACCGATGCGGGGCCAGGTTTCATCTTTGCTCCATCCAGTCTGAAACGATCATCCGGCGTGCACCGCCACCGGACCGATGGAAGTGCGCCGCCCAAGCCGGCGCTCGCCAACCAGACGCTCGACGCTGACAATCACCAGCAGCATGAAAACGATGAGAACCGAAGAATAGGCGATGGCCAGGCCATATTCGCCGCCATCGACCCGTCCGACAATATAGGTGGTGGCCATGTTATACTGGGCCGACACCAGGAAAATCACGGCGCTGACCGCCGTCATCGCCCGCACGAACGAATAGACCAGCGCCGCCACCAGGGTCGGCCGCAGGAGCGGGAGCACGACACGGCGCAGGGTGGTGAAGGAGCTGGCACCCAGCGTCAGCGACGCCTCGTCAAGGCTTTTGTCAATCTGGCTCAGAATGGCCATGCCGGAGCGCACGCCGACCGGCATGTTACGGAAGACAAAGCAGATGACCAGAATGAGGCCGGTGCCGGTGATCTCGACGGGAGGAATATTGAAGGCGAGGATATAGCTGACGCCGACTACCGTGCCGGGAATGGCAAACGACAGCATGGTGCCAAATTCAAACAGGCCCCGCCCGCCAAACCGCTGCCGGGTCAGCAGCCAGGCGGTAAGGATGCCGATGGCGGCTGTCAGGGGAGCGGCTACAAGCGACACCTGCGTGGTGGCAAAGAACGAATTCCAGGCGCTGCCGGAGAAAAACAGGCCGTTGTCCGTCTGCTCGATGCGGAAGCCGGTCAGATAATGCTCCAGGGTCGGCGTGTAATCCCGCCCGATCGTCCTGACGAAGCCGCTGGCGAGGACAAGACCATAGATCACCAGCGTGAACAGGCCCCAGGGCAGCGCGACAAGATAGGCACTTGTCGCGACGCGTTTCGGCAAGGGTAGCGGCAGGCCGGAATCGCCCTTGCCGGTAACGGTGGTATAGGCCTTTTTGCCGACCCACATCTGCTGGAGCCAGAAAGCCAGCAGCGTGAATACCAGCAGCACGATGGAGAGCACGGCGGCGCGGCCCTGATCGGTGGCGGCACCGACGACGGCAAAGAAAATCCGCGTCGACAGCACTTCGAAATTACCGCCCAGCACCAGCGGATTGCCGAAATCAGCCATGCTCTCGACAAAGCCGAGCAGGAACGCATTGGCGAGGCCCGGGCGCATCAACGGCAAGGTAATCGTGCGGAAAATGGTCCAGCGGCTGGCGCGCAGCGTCTGTGCCGCCTCCTCCAGCGCCGGGCTGATGCCCTGCACCACGCCCAGCAAGACCAGGAAGGCAATCGGCGCGAAAGCCAGGCATTGCGCGATAAAGACGCCGGAAAAGCCGTAGATCCAGCGTGTCGGCGCAATGCCCGCCGAGGTGAACAGAAACGCCGACACGGCACCGGAGCGGCCAAACATCAGGATCAGCGCCAGGCCAATGACAAACGGCGGCGTGATCACCGGCAATAATGTCAGCAGCCGCAGCACGCCCTTGAAACGGAAATCCGTGCGCGCCACAATCAGCGCGAAGGCGAGGCCGAGCAGGGTTGACGCCAGCCCGACCACGATGGCAAGCGCCAGCGTGTTCCATGCCACGCCGCATTGTCGGCCCGCGCCGAGGCAGCCGAGGCCCCAAATCGAGCCGTCGGTAATTTTGGCTGCAAATCCCGCAGCGTCGAAAGCGCCCGCCCTGTCGAGAAATGCGCTGGCCAGCACTTTGCCGACCGGGAAAAACACGAAGAACCCGGTGAGCGCCACAATCCAGGCAATGCTGGCGACGACGAAAACGTCGCCGCGGCACCAGCCCCGCGCTGCCAGACCATTGGCCAGCAGCATCATCAGGCCACAAAATGCGATTGCCGCGCCGGTGCCCATGCCCGTCTGCCTGGGGCCGGGAGCGCCAAAAGCGGTGGCCAGCCAGTCGGCGTTCCAGCCGGTCAGGCCGATGCCAAACCCTTCAAGCACCAGAGCGCCCAAGCCAAGCAGTCCGGAAGCCACCAGCCAGGCACCGGCTGATTCGGGCCGCACCGGCACCACCAGCGGCACCATTGCCGGTATCAAAGCGGCG
The DNA here is from genome assembly GCA_043784745.1 of Hyphomicrobiales bacterium. Classification (GTDB taxonomy): domain Bacteria; phylum Pseudomonadota; class Alphaproteobacteria; order Rhizobiales; family Beijerinckiaceae; genus JAYVYA01. The sequence continues at coordinate 4,496 of JAYVYA010000287.1, read as the reverse complement.
CAGGCCGGCAGCAGATACCAGCGCCCGCCAGTCAACCCCAGCACCAGGGCCGAACCGGAAGGACCGCCATTCTGCAGGTCATACCAGGGCAGGAGGCTGAAGCCGGCGCATGCCACAACAATCCAGGCGAGGGCGCGCCAGCGCATCTGCCGCACTCCCGGCGGGCTATTTCGGCTGGTTCTTTACTTCCTTGTCCCAGCGCGCCAGCAGGGCGGTGCGGACAGCGGAGGAGCCGTATTTGGCAAAATCATAGTCAATCAGTTTGGTCTGCGATAGGTCCACCCCGAGTTTGGGCAAGGGAGTGGCCTTGTTGGAGGGGGTCTGGTAGGCTTTGTTTTCCGCCCCGAGCTGCTGCGCTGCCGGAGTCAGCGCCCAGTCGTAAAACAGTTTGGCATTGTCCAGATTGCGGGCCCCCTTGATCAGCGACATCGAGCCGATCTCGTAGCCGGTGCCTTCGCAGGGGGCGACGACCTTGATGTCAGGATTGTCCTTGGCGAAAGTAATCATGTCATGCATGAAGGTGATGCCAACGGTCGTCTCGCCAAGATTGACGGCCGCCGCCGGTGCCGCACCCGATTTGGTGTACTGGTTGACATTCTTGTGAAGCGCCCTGAGCCATTCAAAGGCCTTGTCCTCGCCCATCACCTGCACAACAGTCGCCAGCATGTTGTAGGAAGTGCCGGAGGAATTGGGATCGGCGACCTGCACTTCATCCCTGAATTTTGGATCAATCAGGTCAGCCCAGCATTTTGGCGCTGGCAAGCCCTTGGCCTTGAGCAATTTGTCATTATAGCCAAAGCCGAGGGCACCGGAATAAATGCCGATGGTGCGGCCTTTGGTCTGCTCCCACTGGCGCTGGGCCCAAGGATACAGCTGGTCGAAACCGGCAGGCTTATACTCAAGGGTCAAGCCTTCCTCGGCAGCGGTCTGGTGCGGATCGCCGGTGCCGCCCCACCAGATGTCGCCTTTCGGATTGGCGGCTTCCGCCCGCACCTGGGCAAAGACCTCGCCCGCACTCTTGCGCGTCATCGCCACCTTGATGCCACTGTGCTTCTCGAATGCAGTGGAGACCGCGCGGCACCATTCTTCCTGGACACCGCAATACATCACCAAAGTCCCGTCGGCGCGGGCAGGCCCGGCATGGGCCATTGTGCCGAGCACGGCCAAACCGATGGCAACAAGGCTTTTGGCGATAGACATGGCGTTCTCCCAATCGTTTTCGGCTTTTGCCGCTATTGCAGCGACAAGACCGCTTTGTCATCCCACCGTCAAGGCAATGTCACAAGGCGATGCCCGATACTTCGGCCAACACCGGGGCCAGCGCTGGCGTGCAGGCCAAAATCGGATTGCCGCGCCGCAGGCCGCCGCCTGCCAGAAAATCGTTGCACAGGCCGCCAGCCTCCTGCACCAGCACAATGCCGGCCAAAACATCCCAGGCATTGATGTGGGTTTCGCAATAGCCGTCGATGCGCCCGGCCGCGACATAGGCAACCCCAAGGGCACCCGAGCCGGAGCGGATCATGCCCGAACCGGTCGCGACAATTTTTTGCACGACGTCGAGGAATGAGTCCATGCCGCTGCGCATGTTCCAGCCGATTTCGATATTGGCCGAGCGCATGTCGCTGGTGCCGGAAACCGCCATCCTCGCCCCGTTCAGCCAGGCACCGCGGCCGCGCATGGCGGCAAACATTTCATCGCAGACCGGATCATAGATTACGCCGATATCGGGGATGCCCTTGCTGACATGGGCGATGGAAATGCAGAAATGCGGGATGCCGCGGGCGAAATTTGCGGTGCCGTCGATCGGGTCGATCACCCACAGGCTGTCGGCTTCCGTCCCGCCACCCTCCTCGCCGATAAAGCCATCGCCGGCAAAGGCACCCCCAAGCCGGTCGATCACCAGACGCTCGATCTGGCCATCGACCTCGGTGATGTAGTCCTGGTGGCCCTTGTATCCCAGCGTGAAGGAGGACCGGTCATCGAACCGGCGCTTCATGATCGCTCCCGCCTCCCGTGCAACGCCCTGCGCCGCCAGATAGCGCTGGTTCAGGCCTTCCGTGCTCTTCGTCATGGCTTCCTCTGGTTCATTCCACGAAATTTTAGCGGCGCAGCGATCTGGCCTGACCTGATTCAGCCGCGCAACCATGCGCTGCTTTGCTTCAATACGGGATAGACGGCGGGGGCCACAAGGCGGGAATGGACGAATGTCAGATTGCGCCGCAGGTTTATCCGCAGTCACCCTCCGCTGCAAGCCGCCTTGGCTTCGCCCTGGCGCAAAAGAGCATATATTGCATATTTGCTTCTATTGCGGCCTGATGTAAATAATGCGCGGTTGCGCTGGCCGCGCCATTCGGGCCGGCTCGGAGAAAGCCATGACCCTCGTCCTCGACACGCTGAACACCGACAGGCGCCTGCGCCATCCCGAGAAGGCCCATCGGCCCGATCAGCCGGTGGCGCGCAAGCCGGACTGGATCCGCGTCAGGATGCGGGAATCGGCAACTTTTGCCGAAACGCAGCAGATCGTGCGCGAGCACAAACTTGTCACCGTCTGCGAAGAGGCGCGGTGCCCCAACATTGGCGAGTGCTGGGACAAAAAGCACGCGACCTTCATGATCATGGGCGAGATTTGCACCCGCGCCTGCGCCTTCTGCAATGTCGCAACGGGGCTGCCGCAGCCGCTGGAGGGTACCGAGCCGGCGCGGGTCGCCGATGCGGTCGCCAAGCTCGGGCTAGCGCATGTCGTTGTCACCTCGGTGGATCGCGACGACCTCGCCGATGGTGGAGCCTTGCACTTTGCGCGCACAATCAGCGCGATCCGCGAGGCATCGCCGACAACGACGATCGAAGTCCTGACGCCCGATTTCCTGCGCAAGGAGGGCGCACTTGAAATCGTCGTCGCGGCCCGGCCCGACGTCTTCAATCACAATCTGGAAACCGTTCCGTCAGGCTATCTGACGGTGCGCCCTGGTGCCCGCTATTTCCATTCGATCCGGCTTTTGCAGCGGGCGAAGGAACTTGACCCCTCGATTTTCACCAAGTCTGGCATCATGCTGGGCCTGGGCGAGGCCCGCAATGAGGTCCTGCAAGTGATGGACGACCTGCGCTGTGCCAGCGTCGATTTCCTCACCATCGGCCAATACCTCCAGCCGACGCCCAAGCACCATCCCGTGATCAGCTTCCCCACGCCGGACGAATTTGCCTCCTACGCCAGCGTCGGGACCGCAAAAGGCTTCCTGCTGGTCTCGTCCTCGCCGCTGACGCGCTCCTCGCACCATGCCGGCGAGGATTTCGCCCGCCTCAAGGCGGCACGCCTCGCGAGGACCTGAGGCCGCTGCCTGTTTTCAAGCCAAGCGAGAAAATGGTGCAGAAACGGCACCCGGCGGTCAGCGACCGCCGCCACATTCCGGCGTTCGGGATACGGCCTTGACAGCAATGACCATAATGTGGAATTTTGCGTCATTGTGTTGCGCAAGCCATGAAGTCTGGTCCGCAACGAAATGGATGCGCGAGGTCGGTCCCATCGACGAAATCGCCACGGGGAGAACCAGGAATGCGCCCGCTCGCGGACATGCCGGAAGCCGACGCCCAGCGCGTTCGGCTGGTACTTACAGACATCGATGACACGCTCACCGCCGAGGGGCGGCTGCCCGCCGATGCCTATCGCGCTCTGGAAGACCTTTGCAATGCAGGGTTCCAGGTCGCGCCTGTCACCGGGCGCCCTGCGGGCTGGTGCGACATGATCGCCCGCTTCTGGCCGGTGACCGGTGTCGTCGGCGAAAACGGCGCGCTCTACTTCGCCTATCAACCGGCCTTGCGAACCATGCGAAGGGTATATGCGGCAGACGCTGCGACCCGCGCTGCCAACCGGCTTCGGCTTGAAGCCATCAGGACGCGGGTTCTGGCCGAGGTTCCGGGCTGCGCCGTCTCTGCTGACCAGGCCTACCGCGAGGCTGATCTCGCCATCGATTTCTGCGAGGACGTTGCCCCGCTCCGCGATTCTGCGGTTGAACGGATCAAGGCGATTTTCGAGGAAGAGGGCGCGGTGGCGAAAGTTTCCTCCATCCATGTCAACGGCTGGTTTGGCCAGTATGACAAGCTGTCGATGACGCGCCGGTTCGCCCGCGACATCGCGGGCCTCGACATTGATACGGACAACGAGGCTATCGCGTTCGTCGGCGACAGCCCGAATGACGCGCCGATGTTTGGCTTTTTCCGCAATTCCTTTGGCGTGTCCCTGGTGCGGAATTTTATTGGCCGAATGGAAGCGGAACCGGCCTATGTGACCGAGGGCGGCGGCGGCCGGGGCTTTGTCGAAGTTGCCGAACGCCTGCTTTCCTCCCGAAAAGGCAAGGCAGCATAAGCCATAAAGGATGCCCCAAACAGCGGCACAGCCGCTGCTAGAGCATGATGCATTTTCTGTGAATCAGCCGCCACTTCCCTTCTCCCCCTGCGGGAGAAGGTGGCGCGAAGCGCCGGATGAGGGGTATGCGAAGCAG
>JAYVYA010000286.1:0-13607 GCA_043784745.1 Hyphomicrobiales bacterium | reverse complement strand
GTACCAAACCGTTTTGCGTGCCCGGTTGCAGCGGTTGGAGGCGATGGCGCTGGCCGAGCGAATCGACGCAAACCACTGGCTTCTTGGTTTCGTCGGCCAAACCCTGGCCATAGGTGGTCTTGTCATGCAGGATCGCAACCTTCTTGCCCTTCAGTTCCTTGTTCAAATAGGCACCGGCGACAGCGCCCTGCTGGTCGTCACGGCCGCAGGTGCGGAACACGTTCCACATGCCGCGCTCGGTCAGCTTCGGGTTGGTGGCTGAGGGTGTGATCACCACCATGCCGTTTTCCTGATAGACTTCAGAAGCAGGAATGGTGACGCCGGAATTGAAATGGCCGACGACGAACTTGATGCCGTCACCGACGAACTTGTTGGCAACGGACACGCCCTGCTTGGGATCGGAAACGTCGTCGCCCTTGCTGACGGAGACAATCTTCTGGCCGAGAATGCCGCCGGCTGCGTTAATGTCTTCGACAGCCTGGTCCACGCCAGCCGTCAACTGGCCACCGAAGGCGGCGTTCGGTCCGGTGATCGGACCGGCAACGCCGAGCTTGATCTGCGCCTGTGCGGCACCGGCAAATGCGAGGCCAGCCGCGAGCATCAGCCCCGTCATCATGATTTTTTTCATTTTTGTTTCTCCCGTTTGGTCCAAAGCTTCGCACAAATTCCGGCACGGCTTGTGCCGCCAGCTCTGTGAAGCTGATAATTGCCGGTTTTTCAGGTTTTGTCACCTGAAAAGCAGAGGCCCGTTTTGACGTGGGCCGAATTGTTGTGAACAGGACTGTTCAGTCCGTATCCTTCCAGCGGAGCATGCCGGAACGGACGAAAGCCCAAGGATATTGCCGCACCATCTGGTTGCACCGTTTCACCCGGTATCCCCAGAGCGCGAACAGGCTGAGCAGGATGAAGGTGACGATGAAATATTGCACCGACAACAATTCCTCGCCATAAAGCGCATAGTGCAGGAAGCGGATCATCGCGCTCAACGGCAGCATGTAGACCAAAACCTGCTGGAGCGGACGCCAGATGGAGGCAATCGCCCGCCCGGCCGCATAGGCCATGGTGCCGCCCAATATCAGGGTCAGCAGGATGAACACCATCCCGGCATAATCGCCACCTTCGAACAGGACGCCCCGGCCATGTTCCAGCGCGGCATAGGGCAGGCGGAACAGGGCAAAAAAATCTTCGCCAAATTTCAGCATCAATGGGCTCCGCCTTCGAGATAGGCCGCGCGCACTTCCGGGCGGGCCAGCAGGTCCTTGCCGGTGCCGCTCATGGTGATGAGGCCATTGACCATGACATAGCCGCGATCCGCCAGCTTCAATGCATGGAAAGCATTCTGTTCGACGAGGAACACTGTCAGCCCTTCGGTGCGGTTGAGGTCACGGATGGCATCGAAAATTTGCTTGACGATCAGTGGCGCGAGGCCGAGCGAGGGCTCGTCGAGCAACAGCAGGCGCGGGCGGCTCATCAGGGCGCGGCCTATCGCCAGCATCTGCTGCTCGCCGCCCGACAATGTGCCGCCGCGCTGGGGTGCCCGCTCCTTCAGGCGCGGAAACATGGCGAACACCCGCTCCAGATCCTGATTGAAATGGGCGAAATTATTGATCGCCGCGCCCATCTGCAGATTTTCATAGACTGTCATGCGCGGAAAAATCCGCCGCCCTTCCGGCGATTGGGCGATGGAGAGGCGGGCAATCTCGTGCGAGGGCATTTTGGTGATGTCGGTGCCGTCAAAGCTGATCGTGCCCTCGCGGGCGCGGGGATTGCCGAAAATCGTCATCATCAGCGTTGATTTGCCCGCGCCGTTGGCCCCGATCAGCGTGACGATTTCCCCCTGGTTGACATCCATGTCGACGCCCTTGAGCGCGATAATCTTGCCATAATAGGTTTTGACGCCGCGCACGGTCAGCAGCGGTGCGCCTTTTTGCAGGGCGGTCTGGGGGGCTGCGGCCACAAGCGTGCTCATGCGTGCAACTCCGCCTCGATGGCCTCTAATTCTGCCTCGTCATCGACGCCGAGATAGGCGGCGATGACTTTGGGATCCTCGCGCACGGCTTTGGGCGCGCCATCGGCAATCTTGGTGCCATAGTCGAGCACGATCACATGGTCGGAAATTTGCATGACGACGGACATGTCATGCTCGATCAGCAGCACGGAGGTGTCATGCTCGTCGCGAATCAGGCGCAACAGCTTGTTCAGTTCGCCCGATTCGCGCGGGTTGAGGCCGGCGGCGGGCTCATCCAGGCACAGCAGCACCGGACTGGTGCACATGGCCCGCGCAATTTCGAGTCGCCGCTGATCGCCATAGGGTAGGTCGCCAGCTGAATCATCGGCCCGGTCGGTCAGGCCGATGCGGTCGAGCCAGTCCTTGGCGGTTTCCACCGCCTGCTTTTCGCGCTTGCGGTAGCTGGCGGCACCGAGCAGGCCCAGAATGGTCCAGCCGGACGCCGCCATCAGCGCATTGTGCTGGGCGACCACCAGATTTTCCAGCACGGTCATGCCGGAAAACAGGCGGATATTCTGGAAGGTGCGGGCGACCCGGGCCTTGGCCGAAATATCGAAATCGGCCATGCGCTCCAGCAGGAACACCGAGGGGCGCAGGATGTTGGACAGGCCTGAACGGGTCAGCGCCTCCACTTCGCCCGCCACTTCCTGCTGGGGGTGCAGCAAAGCGAGCCGCCCGGCGGTTGGCTTGTAAAAACCGGTGACGCAGTTGAACACCGTGGTCTTGCCCGCGCCATTGGGGCCGATGAGGGCTGTAATATCGCTGCGGCCAACCTGAAACGACAAGTCGTTGACCGCCGTGAGGCCGCCAAAGCGCATGGTGAGATGGTCGACAACCAGCAGGGGATCGGTTTGCCAGCGCATCAGCCGTGTCCCTCTTTGACGTTGTCGGACGATACGGATTTTCGTTCCTTGAGAAAAATCGACGGCGCGCGGGTCGAGATAATGCCGCGCGGTTTCCACAACATCATCAGCACCATGGCGAGGCCGAAAATCAGCATGCGGTATTGGGTCGGATCAAAATCCTGGCCGAAAATCTGCTTGAGGAAATCGAGTTCGCGCAGGATTTCCGTGCCGCCGATCATCGCAATTGCCGCCAGCGCGACGCCGATTTGCGAACCCATGCCACCGAGCACGACGATGGCAATGATGGTGGCGGATTCGGTGAAAGTGAAGCTTTCCGGGCTGACAAAACCCTGCCGCACCGCAAAAAACGAGCCGGCAAACCCGGCAAACATTGCTCCGAGCGCAAAAGCGGTGAGCTTTGTGTTGGTGGTGTTGATGCCGAGCGACCGGCAGGCAATCTCGTCCTCGCGCAGGGCTTCCCAGGCACGGCCAATCGGGAGGCGGCGCAGCCGCAGGGTGACGAAATTGGTAATGAGGGCCAGCGCGAGGATGAGGAAATACAGGAAAATCGTCCGGTGGATCGGCGTGAACTCCAGTCCGAACAGGGCAGAAAAGCTGCCGGTATCGGAATCAGCAAAAGGCACGCCAAAGAAGGTGACGCGCGGAATGGAGCTGATGCCCGCATAGCCGTTGGAAAAATCAACCCAGTTGATCAGCACGATACGGATGATTTCACCAAAGGCCAGGGTAACAATGGCCAGATAATCCCCCCGAAGCCGCAGCACCGGGAAACCGAGGATCAGGCCCCATAATGCCGCCAGAATCCCTGCCATCGGCAGGCAGAGCCAGAAAGACAGGCCAAATTTGGTCGATAGCAAGGCATAGGAATAAGCGCCAACCGCGTAGAATGCGACATAGCCCAGATCCAGCAGGCCCGCCAGGCCAACCACGATGTTGAGGCCCCAGCCGAGCATGACGTAAATCAGGATCTGCACACCGTAATTATTGATCCACTTTAGCGAGCCCTGCGGACCGAGGGTGGAGAGCATGACAAACGGGAAGGCAATGAGCACAATCAGGCCGAGCGGCGCAATCAGTCGGCCCAGCAGGGCGAGCGCGGAAGCCGAGCCCCCTCCCGGTACCGCCTTTGCGCCGGACTGCCCCGACCGCGCAGCGATGGACAGGCACAGGAGGATGAAGCCAAACGTCAGCGCCACCACATAGCCAATCTGCCGCCAGCCCTGAAAATGCACTTGCAGGGCATTGTTGATATCGGGCGAGGCCCCGACCAGCATGATCGGGAAGGCGAGGCCTGCGGTGATCCAGGCGGCCAGGCCAACGATCGTGTTGGCACCAGGGAGCGAGAATTTCTTTTTCGGGTTTTTTGAATCGGTCAGGCTCATCGGGCTCACACCTTCTCGACTTGCGGGCGACCGAGCAGGCCCGAGGGCATGAAGATCAGGGTGATGGCGAGGATGGAGAAGGCAGCCACATCCTTGTAGTCGGACGAGAAATAGGCGGCCCAAAAGGTTTCGATCAGGCCGATGATCAGCCCGCCAAGCACGGCACCGGGCAGGGAGCCAATGCCGCCGAGCACGGCGGCCGTAAACGCCTTGACGCCGGGCAAAAATCCGTCGGAAAAATTCACTACCGAATAGCGCATCATGTAGAGCGAGCCCGCCACGGCGGCCAGTGCGGCCGCGATGACGAAGGTCATCGAGATGATCCTGTTGACATCAATCCCGAGCAGGGAGGCCATTTTCGGATCTTGCTCGACGGCGCGCTGGGCGCGGCCCAGCGGGGTTTTTTGCACCAGATACCAAAAGCCGGCCAGCAGCACGATGGTGACGGCACCAACGATGATCTGGCTGTAGGACAGCGTGACATTGTAGCTGCCGCCGCTCGTCAGGGCGATGGTCTCGTTGAACATGCTGGGTACGGGCTTGTTGCGCGCCCCCTGGGCCACCTGAATAAGGTTGCTGAGCACAATCGACATGCCAATGGCTGAAATCAGCGGGGCCAGCCGGAAGGAGCCGCGCAGCGGACGGTAGGCCACCCGCTCGATGGCCCAGTTCCACATCGATGTCGCCACCATGGAAAACACCATGCACAGCACGAAGGCGAGGGGCACCGAGGAAATGCCCAGGACGGTGGTTAGCGCCATGTAAATCAGCATGGCAATGAAGGCGGAGACCATAAACACATCGCCATGGGCGAAATTGACCATGCCGATAATGCCAAACACCATCGTGTAACCAATGGCAATCAGACCGTAAATTGATCCAAGCGACAGCCCGTTGATCAACTGCTGCAGGAAAATTTCCATACGCGGCAGAACCCCTGTTTGATGCACGTTTGAGCGGAACGGCCCGCTATTTCACATTCTTGACATCGGCCTCCGGATCATTTGATCCGCCTAAACATGACTGCCAAGACCGAACTCCCACCCAGCAAGCTAGCAAGCTCCGGGGCGTGGAGCAATGAGAAACCATCACAATTTCGTCGCAAAGCGACCATGTTTGCAGCAATCTTCGACAACTTTGGTTGTAATCTGGGGAAAAGCGGACGTTTGTTAAAAATTGGCTGCTAGCCTCTCGCGAAATGGCTTTTGGACGCCATATCCTTCATTCAGCGGACTTTTCCGGACAGGCTTACTTTCATGCTCCACCTTGCTGCCCCATCTGGTGCCTTGACAGACGCTGCAAGCGGCGTGGAGCGCCGCGATCCGGCCCGGCTGGTGGAGGGCAAGCGAATGCTGGACCCGGACCAGGTGCTGTTCCGCAATGCCATGAGCCGGGTCGTCTCGGCGGTGCATATTGTCTCGACCGACGGACTGGCCGGGCTGGCAGGGATCACGGCCAATTCGGTGACCTCCGTGTCGGATCATCCGGCCATCATGCTGGCCTGCGTCAACAAAACCAGCCATTCCGCCCCGCGATTCCTGCAAAATGGGGTATTTTGCATCAATTCGCTGGCAGCGGGAGACGAGTCCCTCGCCAATGATTTTGCCGGCCGCACCGGCCTGCACCTTGATGCCCGCTTTGGCCGAGGCCTGTGGGGCAAGCTGATTACCGGCGCGCCCGTGCTGAACAGCGCGGTGGCCGTGTTTGACTGCAAGCTGCTGGACGTGCGCGATGTGGCGACGCACCATGTGCTGTTTGGTGAAGTGGTCGCCGTGCGCCACCAGAGCGGCGGCGCGTGCCTCGCCTACCACGACCGCCGGTTTTTGACGGTATGAGGTTCTCCGGAACGCGACCGGGACGGTCGCGTTCCGGAGGTCAGGCGGCATCCCGCCGTGTGGGCTGCACCAGCACTTCCAGCGAAATCCCCAATGTCTCATGCAAGCGGCGGATCATTGGCAGGGACAGGCCGCGCTTGCGGTTGAGAATTTCGGCAACGCGCGCGCGCGAGCCCAGCATTGGCTCCAGGTCCTTCCGGGTCAGGCCCTGCTGGTCCATGCGGAATTTGATGGCTTCAATGGGGTCGGGCGGACCTCGCTTGTAATGCCTCTTCTCAAATGCCTGGATCAATTCTGCAAGTACTTCCAGCCGGTCGCCGTCTGGCGTGCCATCTGGTGATCCCCACAGGCGCTCAACCTCCGCCATGGCCCGGTCATGATCCTCAAGCGTCCGGATTGGCCGGATGTCATCGAACATAGGTCACCTGCCTTGCGTCTATTTTCTCATAATCCCGATGCGTGCCGATCCACTTGATCCAGACGATGCTTTTGCCATAGTCAACCGAAACAATCAGCCGATAAGCATTGCCCCGGATGTTGAAGACCAGTCTGTCGGCAGAAATAACGCTAACTGTGGCAAATTGCACCCTGACATCGGATGAGTTTTACCATTCGGCCTTATCTACTTCATCGTACCAGCTGTGCAATGCCGCACCAACCGCCAGTTGGTTAAATTGACCCGCAAGCCCTTGGACAAATTGGCGGAGAGTTCGATAGGACATGGTATGCACATTCAAGAATACCACGCTCCCTGAACGGGATCAATCACCTCGCCTGAGCATCCAGCAAACTACCGACCCCTCTCGCCAACATTTCCATCCGGTCCGTCATTGTCCCGGGCAGCCTGCCGTATAGTTTGAACATCGCCGGTTGCACCACCACCCCCAGCGCCATCGCTGCCGCCAAATCCGCCTCCGCCACCCCCATCTCCCCCGCTGCAAACGCCCGCGCCATAATGGCTGACAGGGCAGTCACCGCATTCACCGCTTCATCCTCCGCCACTGCGCCCAAATGCGAATGCTGGTTGATGAGGAGGAAAGCGAAAATGTCGGGATCATCGTCAAACAGGGTGCAGAACATTTCCACCAGCTTTTGCAGCCGCACGGGGAAAGGCAGGTCCTCTCCGCCAATCGCACTGATGCGTCCGGCCAGCGCGGCATATTGGGACGCAAAAATCTCGCGCCCGATCGCCTCCTTGGAGGGAAAATGCCGGTAGAGCGCCGCCTCCGCCACGCCGACCGCCGCTGCCAGATCCCGCATTGAGGTGCCATCCACCCCTTTAAGGGCAAACAGGCGCAGAGCCTCGCGCTCAATCCGTGCGCGGGTTTCTGCGCCTTTCCTGCGCGCCATCAGGCGGCGGCCTTTTGCAGGCGCTCGCGCACCAGTTTGCCCAGCCCGGCGAAATCCATTTTGCCGGAGCCGAGCAAGGGCAGGGCATCCACCACCAGGATTTCGGCGGGCATCATGATTTCGGTTGCGCCATGGGCTTTCATATAGGCCTGGACCTCGCTGCGATTGGCATCCTGCTTGGCGGTGACCAAAATCAGGCGCTCGCCTTTCCGGGCATCGGGCACGGAAACCATGGCCAGAATGTCCTCCGGCCACATCTGGCCGAGCATGGCTTCGACGGCGGCGAGCGATACCATCTCGCCGCCAATCTTGGCAAAGCGCTTGGCGCGGCCCTTGATGGTGATGAATTTTCGCGCATCGACCTCGCAAATGTCGCCGGTGTCGTGCCAGCCGTCCGGGGTTGGCTCCAGCACGCCGGGCTTTTCGATGCGGTAATAGCCCATCATCACATTTGGCCCTTTGACATGCAGGCGTCCGGCCCCCTCAATGCCCGGCACGTTTTCCAGCCGCCAGTCGATGCCCGGCATCAGCCGCCCTACCGTGCCCGCGCGGAAAAACATCGGAGTGTTGACAGCCAGCACGGGCGCGGTCTCGGTGACGCCATAGCCTTCGAGCACGCGCAGTCCGAACTTTTCCATATAGACCCGCCGCATTTCGGCCTTCACCGGCTCGGCACCGGCGACGAGATAGCGCACCGAGCGGAAATCATACGGGTTGGCCATGCGGGCATAGCCGTTGAAGAAGGTGTCGGTTCCAAACAGCACCGTGGCATTGGTGGTGTAGACCAGCTCGGGAATCGCCCGGTAATGCAGCGGGGAGGGGTAGAGGAACAGCTTCATCCCTGTCATCATCGGCAGCAGCATGCCGCCGGTAAGGCCGAAGGAATGGAATACGGGCAGCACATTGAACACCTTGTCCGCCGGGCTGAAATCGGCGCGCGCATCAATCTGCGCGACGTTGGAGACGATGTTGGCGTGCGAGAGCACCACGCCCTTGGGCACACCCTCCGAACCGGAGGTGAACAGCACCACGGCGGGGTCTTCCGCCCGGCGGGGCACCAGCGGCTTGCCCGCGTCAAGGAAGCCGCGCGCCTTGTCGGCAAAGGCGATGGAGGCGCGGATATCTTCGAGATAGACGATTTTCACCTGTTTTTCGATTGCCGCAATCAGGTTTTCCAGCTTGCCCTTTTCAACAAAGGCGCGCGAGGTCAGCACCGTCCTGACAGCCGCCGCCGTGCAGGCAAAGCCGAGATTGGCGACGCCCGAGGTATAGTTCAGCATGGCGGGCACACGGCCAATTTGTTGCAACGCCAGAAAGCTGACGGCGGCGGCATTGGCGTTGGGCACCATCAGGCCGACATTTTCGCCCGCTTGTGTGAAGGCCATGATCTTGCGGCCCAGTATGGCGGCACCCATCAGCACTTTTCTGGCGCTGAGCGGGCCGGTGATCGGGTCGGCAACCATTTCCCGCCCCAGACCCATTTGTCTGGCGCTTTCCGCAATGGCGGAGAATATGGTGCGTTCAGTCTGGGTGGTCGCAAACATCAGGTCGCTCATAATGTCATATAGCGCGGCACCGGCGGCCTGGCGGCGGGCTTTGCCGCCCAGCGTTTCATCCAGCTGCATCTTGCGTGGCGGCAGGAAGGTGATTCGCACTTTTGGAAACAGCGAGCGGGCGACCTGTGATTTGGCAAGATAGGAGAACGGTGTGCGCTCCAGCCCTTCCAGCCGTACCGGCACCACCATGGCGTTCGACTTGTCGGCAATCATCGCCGCGCCATCATAGACCTTCATCAGTGCGCCGGTGACGGTGATGCGCCCTTCGGGAAAAATGATCAGCGGGTTTCCAGCCTTGACCTCGTTGATCAGGGCGCGGGTGGACAGCGGCTTGGTCGGATCCATCGGGAAGGTGCGGGCGAGGCCAAGGAAGGGCTTGACGTACCAGGCTTTGGCAATGCCGGCATCAATGGCAAAGACCGGCTTTTTCTGCAGCACCGACAGAATCACCGGCGCATCGAGCAGCGAGAGATGGTTGACGGCGATGACGCAATGCTCGCCCGCCGCCTCGATATTCTCCATGCCCTTGACCTCGACGCGAAACCACAGGCGGAACAGGACATTGAGAAAATCGACTGCGAAATTGGCAGGCAGGGTTTTGAAAAAATAGATGGCCGCGCCAATGTTGAGCATTCCAAGGGCAATCAGCAGCGCCGGTTCTGACAGACCGATGGCCGGCATTTGCAGGAGGGCGGTAACCAGCGAACCCGCCACCATGAACAGCGCGGTGACAATGTTGACGCCCGCCACAACCCGGGCGCGGCATTCCTCGCCGGCAAAACTCTGCACGGCGGCAAAAGCGGGGACGACAAACAGGCCGCCTGCCGCCGCCAGCCCGGCAATGTCAATGGCAATGCGGATGCCGCGCGGCGTCGCGAGGAATTGCATCAGGCTGATTTCGCTGCTGGCCTTTTCCAGGAAATAGGTGGCAAAGCCGATATCGATCAGGAAACCGGCCATGAACAGGCCAGCAATGGGCACCGGCAGCAGAAAAATCCGGCCCCTGGAGACGACAGCGGCGAGAATCGAGCCAATGGCAATGCCGATGGCAAAGAGGGCGCTGACGCCGGTCTCCACATCAATACCGCCACCGATGCGCTGGCGGATCACCACCGGGATCAGCGACAAAGCGACCGCACCGACCATCCAGAACCAGCTGACCGCGAGGCCGCCGCTCCACAGCCTTTTGTCCTGCCGCACGTGCGCCACAAGGTGGAACGAGGAGGCGATAATGTTGGCATTGGGCTTCAGGCCGGGTTCGGCCACTTTGGTGGGCGGAATCAGGCGGCTGGAAATCCAGCAGGCCAAAGCCACCACCATCAACTGCACCATTACGCCATGGACATCGCGGCCATTGGCGGCGGCATAGCCACCGGCAATCAGCCCGAGCAGAATGGCCAAAAATGTCGCGCCTTCAATCAGCGCATTGCCGGCCGGGAGTTCGCTGGTTTCCAGCTGGTCGGGCAGGATGCCGTATTTGATCGGCCCGAACAGGGCAGCGATGGTGCCAAGGCCGAACAGCGCGGTATAGAGCAGCGGCAGGGCGAGATAGGCGAGCGCGGGCTGCGCGCTGCACCAGAAGCCGGCGGCGGCAATCATCTGCACAAAGATTTCGGCGAATTTCAGCCGCCGGGCAATCAGCGCCTTGTCATGCCCGTCGGCAATTTCACCACCCAGGCCACTCAGAAACACGGAGGGCAGCACGAAGATCGCGACGGCCAGCGTGATCAGCGACCCCATTTCTTTTTCGCCAAGGGTGAACAGGATCAGCATCGCCAGCATTTGCCGGACAAAATTGTCGTTGAAGGCCGAAAAGAACTGGCACCAGAACAGGGCAGCGAAGCGGCGGGCTCCAAGCAGGTTGGCGAACATGGCTGATCTCCGTTTGAATGGGGGAGTTTAGGCTGGATTGCTATCAATTTTCTCGGCAAGATTTTGTAAGTGATCAAACGCTAATATTTTTGGCAGCGGGTGTCAAGGTAATCTCCGGACCGCGCACTTCCAGTGCGCTCTGGCGTGCAGGCGAATATGGCCAGACCGGCACCATTCAAGCAGCGGATAGAAGCGCACTGGAAGTGCGCGGTCCGGTTCTCGCCTTGTCAGATACGCTAAGCCAAGCCCCTTTCCAGCCGCCGCCCGACTCGTGCTAAGCCATTTTCATGACGCCGCATGAATTCATCCAGAAATGGAAAACCCATGCCCTGACCGAGCGCGGCTCGGCGCAGGAGCATTTCATTGACCTGTGCCGCCTGTTTGGCCACCCGACCCCGGCGGAGGATGATCCGCAAGGCGAGCGCTTCAGCTTTGAAAAGGGCGTGATGAAAACCGGCGGCGGCGATGGCTGGGCCGATGTGTGGAAAAAGGGCTTTTTCGCCTGGGAATACAAGAAGCGCAAACGCGGTCTCGACGAGGCCATGGTGCAGCTGACGCGCTATGCCGCCGCGCTGGAAAACCCGCCGCTGCATATCGCCTGTGACACCTTGCGTTTCCGTGTCGAGACGCGCTGGACCAACACGATTGTTGAAAAGCACGACTTTGCGCTGGAGGATTTGTCGGATCCGCGCAATCTCGCCATTTTGCGCGCGGTTTTCCATGACCCGGAAGCGCTGCGGCCAAAAATCACCCGCGCCGACCTGACCCGCAAGGCGGCGGATAAATTCCAGACCATTTCCGACCGCCTCCAGCAGCGCCACCCTGACCGGGAGGCTGTGGCCCATTTCGTCAACCAGCTCGTCTTCTGCTTTTTTGCCGACAGTGTGAAGCTGCTGCCCGAGGGGCTGTGGAAGAAGCTGCTGCATTCGGCAACCATGGCGCCCCAACACGCGCAAGCGATGTTTGACCAGTTGTTTTTAACCATGAACAAGGGTGGCCTGTTTGATCTCACCCTGTTCAAATGCTTCAATGGCGGGCTGTTTGACGGGCGCGCCGCGCTGCCGCTGGACGAGGCGGAAGTGGGCATGCTGCTGGACGCCTGCCGCCTGACATGGAGCCTGATTGACCCCACCATATTCGGCACCCTCTTCGAGCGCTTTCTGGACCCGGACAAACGCGCCCAGATCGGCGCGCATTATACCGATGCGGCCAAGATCATGCTGATTGTCGAGCCGGTCATCGCCCGCCCGCTCAAAGCGGATTGGCAGATCGTTCGGGATGAAATCGCCGCACTGATGCAGGTGGCCGAAAAGCGCAAGGGCAAACCCGCCGCCAAAACGGCGCGGGCCAAGGCAGAAGCCGCGCGCGAAGCGTTTCTGGCGCGCCTTGCTGCCCTGCGCATTCTCGACCCCGCCTGCGGCTCCGGCAATTTTCTCTATCTCGCGCTGCAAACCGTGAAGGATATCGAATACGCGGCCATTCTGGAATGTGAGACGCTGGGTCTTGGCCGCGTGCCGATCCGCGTGGGCCCGGAAATCCTGCATGGTATTGAAATCAACCCCTTCGCCGCCGAACTGGCGCGCACAACCATCTGGATCGGCGATATCCAGTGGGATTTGCGCAACGGCATCCATATCCGGCCCGAGCCGATCCTGCGCAACCTCGACACCATCGAATGCCGCGACGCGCTTTTGACCAAGGCGGGCGAGGGCTATGTTGCGGCAGAGTGGCCGGAGGTGGATTTCATCGTCGGCAACCCGCCGTTTCTGGGCGGCAAGCGTATGATAGGCGGTCTTGGCGAGGAATATACCCGTTTGCTGCGTGATGCTTACGCGGATCAAGTCTCTCCATTTTCCGATTTAGTTTGCTGGTGGTTTGAGAAAGCAAGAGTGGCTTTGGTCACCAAAAGAGCGAAGTCTGTCGGTTTGGTCGCTACCAATTCAATAACAGGGGGTCGCAACAGGTTGGTGCTTGACGCGATCGGTCGTGATCTGACGATTTTTGAGGCATGGAGTGATGAAAAGTGGACGGTTGATGGTGCAGCAGTTCGCGTATCAATCGTCTGTTTTACAATACAAGCGTTGAACATTCGCCTCGATGGCGATTCCGTTCCAAAAATAAACAGTGATCTGACCTCAGATATGGACGTGACCGTCGCAAGACGGCTGCCAGAAAATGAAAATGTCGGCTTTATTGGCGTCCAGAAAACCGGTCCGTTCGATCTGGATGGCTCTGTAACGAGGGCTTGGCTCTGCGAGCCTTTGAATCCGAATGGCAAAGCAAATTCGGCAGTTGTTTTCCCTTATTGCAATGGGGCCGATATCGTTCGCAGGCAACGGGATTGGTGGATTGTCGATTTCACTGGCATGTCTGAGTCTGAAGCGGCCATGTTTGAAAGTCCATTTGAGTATCTTAAAAAGACAGTCAAACCGGTTCGCTCTGAAAATTCAGAACCAAGTGCGCGGGAATTCTGGTGGATATTTTGGCGTTCCCGACCGGAATTCAGAAATTTGGTGGTCGGCAAGACTCGTTTTATAGCAAGCCCTCGGGTTGCAAAACATCGAGTGTTTGTTTGGAGGCATATTGCCACCTGTTTAGATTCTGCCGCAGTCGCCATCGCCCGTGACGATGACACCACCTTTGGCATTCTCCATTCCCGTTTCCACGAGGCATGGTCGCTGCGGCTTGGCACATTTCTTGGCGTCGGCAACGATCCCCGCTACACCCCCACCACCACC
>JAYVYA010000285.1:0-3297 GCA_043784745.1 Hyphomicrobiales bacterium | reverse complement strand
CCTCGCTGGAGTTTCTCTGGCAGATGGAAGGCGCGGCGACGTTTTTTGGCGAGACCAGTGTGGCGCAGGTCATCGTCGGCCATGCCCATGCCGCCATGGCCGATGCGCCGGTGGACCATGACGACCCCTGCTGGTTCTTCTTCACCTCCGGCACCACCGGGCGCTCCAAAGCGGCGGTGCTGACCCATGGCCAGATGGCCTTTGTCATCACCAACCACCTTGCCGATTTAATGCCGGGGACGGACGAGCGCGACATGTCGCTGGTGGTGGCCCCCCTCTCGCACGGGGCTGGGGTACACCAGCTGGTGCAGGCGGCGCGGGGGGTGGCGACCATTCTTTTGCCCTCCGAACGCTTCGATATTGAGGAAGCCTTCCGGCTGATCGCGCAGTATCGCGTGACCAACCTGTTCACCGTGCCAACCATCCTGAAAATGCTGGCCGAACATCCGGGCTGCGGGCGGCATGACCATTCCTCCCTGCGCTACATCATCTACGCGGGGGCACCGATGTACCGCGAGGACCAGAAGATTGCGCTGAAAAACCTCGGGCCGGTGCTGGTGCAATATTTCGGACTTGGCGAAGTCACCGGCAACATCACGGTGCTGCCCCCCGCCCTGCACACTCCCGAAGACGGCCCGCACGCCCGCATTGGCACCTGCGGATTTGAGCGCACGGGGATGCAGGTGTCGATTCAGGACGATGCCGGAGCGGAGCTTGAGCCGCTCCAGACGGGCGAAATTTGCGTCATTGGCCCAGCGGTGTTTGCAGGCTATTATGACAATCCCGAGGCTAATGAAAAAGCTTTCCGCAACGGCTGGTTCCGCACCGGCGACCTCGGCCATATGGACGCGCAGGGCTTCGTCTATATCACCGGGCGGGCGTCGGACATGTATATTTCCGGCGGTTCCAACATTTATCCGCGCGAGATCGAGGAAAAAATCCTGGCCCATCCGGCAATTGCCGAAGTGGCGGTGCTGGGCGTGCCAGACGCGATGTGGGGCGAGATTGGCGTGGCGGTTTGCGTTTTGCGCGAGACCGCATTGGTCGGCGAGACGGAACTGGCGGAATTTCTGGCGGAAAAAATCGCCCGCTACAAAATGCCCCGGCGCTTTTTCTTTTTCGATGCCCTGCCCAAATCCGGCTATGGCAAAGTGCCCAAACGGCTGGTGCGGGACGAGCTGGAGGCACGCGGGCTGGTTGAATCGACGGCAAGGCCATGAGGCATATTCTGCAGCCCGGCCCGGTGCATCCGGAGCGCATCCAGTGGGTGGAGGCGCGGGGGCGGCGGCTTGGCTTTGAACTTGCTGCGGGAAAGCGGCTGCTGGAGGCCGTGCAAGAGGGCTTTGCCGCCGGGGGTTTTTCCAGTGGTGTGGTGAATTTCACCGGCGGAGCGCTCGGCCCGTTGGCCTATGTCATGCCCGCCCTGTCAACCAATCCTGAACATGCGGCGTTCTACAGCGATATCTTTCGTCCGGCTGGCACCAGCCGCCTCCAGACCGGTGCCATGACCTTTGGCATGCGCGATGGCGAGCCGTTTTTCCACTGCCATGCCCTGTGGACCGGGGCAGACGGCAAATTCACCGGCGGTCACATCCTGCCCGAAGAAAGTTTTGTCGCGGAAACCTTTCGCGTTGAGGCGATGGGGATTGACGGCGCAGCGTTTGAGGCGCGGCTTGATCCTGAAACCGGGTTCAAGCTGTTTGGTCCGGTGCCCAGGCCTGCCAGCGCCATTGCCGCCAGCCAGCGCATTTTCGCGCTGCGGCTGCGGCCCAATCAGGATTTTGCCGGAGCGCTTGAAGGGTTTTGTGCCACCCATAGGATCCGTTCAGTCATTCTGCACGGCGGCGTTGGCTCCACCATTGCAGCACGATTTGCCGACGGGCGGCTGGTTGAACCCTTCGCCACGGAAATCGCCCTCCGCGCCGGGCGGATTGCGCCAGACCGGCATGGACAACCCGCTGCCAGTCTCGATATTGCGCTGGTGAACTGTCAAGGTGAAACCGCGCAGGGACTTTTGGCACGCGGACACAATCCCGTGCTGATGACGGTTGAACTGGTTCTGGAAGCAGATTGAGGCAGGCACATGAAAAAGGCGGGCGGACACAAGACGGCCATTGTCACCGGCGGTGCGTCTGGCATCGGTCTGGCCACGACCGAAATCCTGCTGGCCCAGGGCTGGCAGGTAAGCGTGCTCGATAATAATGGCAGGGCGATTGACGCCGCCCGCGACAAGCTGGCCGCCAGCGTCGACCGCCTGCACTTTGCCCAGGCCGATGTCACCGACGAAGCCCAGATTGACTGGCTGGTGGCGGAGGCCGCCGAAAAACTTGGCCCCTTGCGCGGCGTCGTCACCAGCGCCGGCATTGCGCGCGATGTGCCGTTTCTCGAAACCACCGTGGAAATGTTTCGCACCCTTTATGAAGTCAATGTCATTGGCACATTTGTGGTCTGCCGGGCCGCAGCCAGGCTGATGAAGGACAATGGCGGCGGCGCCATTGTGACGCTGGCCTCGGTTTCCGGCCTGGCGGGAAATATGGGCCGCGCCGCCTATGGTTCGTCCAAGGGGGCCATCGTCAATCTCACCCGCATCATGGCGGTGGAACTCGGGCGCTTTAATATCCGTGTCAATTCCATCGCTCCCGGCCCGGTTGACACGCCGATGGTGGCCGCCGTGCACAAGCCGGACGCGCGCAAACTGTGGACCGACCGCTCCCTGCTCGGCCGTTACGGCAGGCCGCAAGAGATTGGCGAAACCGCAGCCTTTTTGCTGGATGGCTCCAGGGCGAGCTATATCACCGGGCAAATCCTGGCAGTGGACGGCGGATTCATGGCTGGCGGAATTCTGGCTACCGGCGCAACTGACCTTTGATGCAAGGAGAAATCTGCCTCCCGATAAATCCGCAGGCACCCCTCGACAAAATCACCCCTCCAGTGTATGGACGCCGCTCAACTGAAAACAGCGCGCCGAACGCCAGCGCACAAGCGCAATCGGCAGGAGAAGAAGATGAACATTATCCAGACCATCGAGGCCGAACAGGCTGCGAAGCTTTCTGCCATTCGCCCCGTGCCGGAATTCCAGCCCGGCGATACCGTCATTGTCAATGTGAAGGTCAAGGAGGGCGAGCGCACCCGCGTGCAGGCTTATGAAGGTGTGTGCATCGCCCGCAACGGCGGCGGCATCAACGAGAGCTTCACAGTCCGCAAAATCAGCTACGGCGAAGGCGTCGAGCGGGTTTTCCCGATCCATTCGCCCAATATTGATTCAATCAAGGTCATCCGCCGCGGCAAGGTGCGCCG
>JAYVYA010000284.1:0-6228 GCA_043784745.1 Hyphomicrobiales bacterium | reverse complement strand
CGACCTTTTGGCCCCGGTCTATGAGGCGACAGTCGCGCGGGATGGATATGTCAGCCTCGAATGCTCGCCGCTTCTGGCCAACGACACACAGGCAACCATAGCCGAGGGTTTGCGGCTGTGGGCCGATGTGGGGCGGGCCAATCTGATGGTGAAAGTGCCTGCCACCCCGGCGGGCATCCCGGCCATTCGTGCGCTCACCGGGCACGGACTGAATGTCAATGTCACGCTGCTGTTTTCCGTCGCCACCTATGAGCTGGTGGCGGACGCCTATCTCAGCGGGCTTGAGGACCGGGTCCATTCCGGCGGTGGTATTGCCAATGTCGCCAGCGTCGCCAGCTTTTTTGTCAGCCGCATTGATCGCGAGGTCGATAAAAAGCTTACCCTTCTGGCGGACCGGCAACTGGCTTCCCAACTTCATGGCAAGCTTGCTATTGCCAATGCCAGGATTGCCTACGCCCGCTACCGCCAACTCTTTTCGGGGCCGCGCTGGCAGGCGCTGGAGAGCCGGGGCGCAAGGTCGCAGCGCTTGCTGTGGGCCTCCACCGGTGTCAAAGATGCTGCCTTCAAGGATACCATGTATGTCGAGGCCCTGATTGGGCGCGATACGGTCAACACGCTGCCGCCGTCCACCATGGATGCATTCCGCCAGCATGGGCTGGTGACCCATGATGCGGTCGAGGCTGGTCTGGACGAAGCCTATGCCACGCTGGCCAGGCTGGAAGCCTCCGGCATATCCCTGCCGGATATCACGGCGGCCCTGGTCAAGGATGGCGTGGCCCAGTTTGTCGAGGCATTTGACAAATTATTCGCGGCTATCGAGCGGCAGCGAACGGGAATGGCAACCGGCATCGCCCAACCTGGCTGAAATTTTTTCCTGTTGGAGTGAAGCCTGTGCAGATTGGTGTCGTGGGCCTTGGCCGGATGGGCGGAAATATTTCGCGGAGGCTGATGGCAGCCGGGCATCGGTGCGTCGTCTTTGACAACCAGGCCGAAGCGCGGGCGATATTGGCCCGGGAGGGAGCGCACGATGTGGCCTCGCTTGCCGGATTGGTGACATCGCTGGATGAAACACCGCGAGCCATCTGGCTGATGCTGCCAGCCGGGCAGATAACGGAAGACGCCATTGGGCAGTTGCAACCGCTGCTTGCTGCCGATGACATTATCGTCGATGGCGGCAATTCCCACTACAAGGATGCCATTCGCCGGGCGGAAAAATTGTCTGCGAGCCAGATTCGATTTGTCGATTGCGGCACTTCCGGCGGCATTTGGGGATTGCAGCGCGGCTATTGCCTGATGATTGGCGGACCTGCTGCGACAGTCAGATATCTTGATCCGGTTTTCGCAGCACTCGCACCCGGGCGCGGCGGGCGTGCACCGGAGGAAGGGGCGCCCGCTGGAACCGCTGCCAGCGGCTACATCCATGCCGGACCGAGCGGTGCCGGGCATTTTGTCAAAATGGTGCATAATGGCATTGAGTATGGCTTGATGCAGGCCTATGCGGAGGGGTTCGACATTCTGCGCAACAAGCAGTCTCCGGCCCTGCCTTTGAGCGAACGCTTCAAGCTGAATCTGGCGGAAATTGCCGAAGTCTGGCGACATGGCAGCGTCGTGTCATCCTGGCTGCTGGACTTGGGTGCGGCCGCACTGGCGGGAGACCCCGAGCTGGAGCATTTTTCGGGGTTTGTCGATGATTCGGGCGAGGGACGCTGGACCATTGAGGCGGCAATCGAGGAGGCTGTGCCAGCCGACGTGCTTTCGGCTGCACTTTATGCCCGGTTCCGGTCCCGGCAGGAGCATACATTTGCGGAAAAGATGCTGTCGGCGATGCGGCTTGGGTTTGGTGGCCATGTGGAAAAACACTGAAGGCACCGGGCGGCATCGCCCGGTGCCTTCCAGCGTTGACGCCAGCCGCTGAACTTCACGGCGCTTCATGGCTGGCTTCAAACAGGAACCAGACCCGCCGTTCCGTTTCATCGATGAATACTTCCAGAATGCTTGAGGTCGCGATGTCATCGCCATCCTCGATCATCGCATGGGCTTCGCGCATGCTTTTGACCAGGGCGCTATTGTCCTGACGCAGCTCGGCCAGCATGTCTTGCGGGGTAACGTAGGGCGCGTCATTGTCGGAAATGCGTTTTTGGCGGGCGATTTCGCCAATGGAGTGCAGGGTGATGTGGCCGATTTTTCGCACCCGTTCGGCCAGCACATCGGTCATTGCGAAAATCTGGTCAGCCTGCTCGTCCAGCAACAGGTGATAGTCGCGAAAATGCGGGCCGCTCATGTGCCAGTGGAAATTCTTGGTCTTCATGTAAATTGCAAATACATCCGCCAGCAGGGCATTGAGTGCCCCAGAAATGTCGTGCGTGGCTTTTGCAGCCAGATCTGTCGGCGTTGCAAGATTGGCCGGGACGTTTTTGGGGGCGGAGGGTTTTTGCATGGATGGGTTCCTTTGTCGGGACACCCATGGCCCTGTAGCCGAAACTGGAGCGCCCGAAGTTAAACGTTTCGGCAAGCAACAAGTTCCGAAACATTCGCCGCTTGTTGCCAGCGATGGCGTCGTGCGCAGGCGTCACCGATTGACAGTGGCGCGGGTTTTTGTGAGCTTGCGGTCTTTGCGGGAGCCTGAGATGCACAAGTGTAGGATGGCCTTGGGCCTGTGCTGGTCGCTGGTGCTTCTGGCTCCGGCACTGGCGGGCGAAGCGGTGCCGTTCAAGCTGGACTTGGGGGATTTGCCCGCACTCGCCGGCGAGGCAGCGGCAAAGGCCAAGTGCGGACAGGATGCCGTGGTGTGGACAGACCCTGACACCGGCTATTTCTACTATCCGGCCAATCCGGAATTTGGCCGGAAAATGCCGGGCGGCTTTGCCTGCCGGGGTGCGGCGCTGTCAGCCAATTATTGGGGATCATAATCCCTTCTCCGAAATCCGTGACAATCCGGCCCAGGTTTCCATTGATGGAGACGAGATTGACTATCTCGTGGCAGCAGTAAACCGCTATTTCGCCAAATCCGTTACCAGACAGGAGATAGTCTGGACTTATTCCGGCGTGCGGCCGTGGCTTGGCAAAGCCTGGACCGGCAAGACGACCTTGCCCGGCGGCGAGACCATCATTGATTTTGCCGCTTTTCTGGCCGATTTCCGCCACCGGCGCGGATTTTTGGCCCCTGAGGTCGCGTTGCGTCTGGCCCGCGCGTATGGCGCAAGGGCGGACAAGATGCTCGGCACTGCCGCCAGCATGGGCGAGCTGGGCCATGACTTTGGCTATGGCCTGACGGAGCGCGAAGTGGAATATCTCAAAGCCAGCGAATGGGCTGTGACCGCTGACGATATTTTGTGGCGGCGCTCGAAGCTGGGCCTGCACCTTTCATCCCAGTCCAAGGCCGATCTGGCAAATTATCTTGCCAACCCCAACCCCCAGATACGTGCCGCGCCATGAGCATCACCTTCAAATCGGTGGAGAAAATGGCCGGGCCGGAGCGGTATCTCCATCCGCTCGATTTCGTGCTGGCGACAGGATCGCTGACGGTTTTGCTGGGGCCGATCCGCGCGGGCAAGACCACCATGATGCGGTTGATGGCGGGTCTGGACCAGCCAAGTGCCGGAAAAATTTTCGAAAACGAAAACGATGTCACGGGCCTGGATGTGCGCAAGCGCAATGTCGCCATGGTCTACCAGCAATTCATCAATTATCCCAATTCCACCGTGTTTGAAAACATCGCCCCGCCGATCCGCGTGGCAGGGAAAATGTCGCGCAGTGAGCGCGAGGCCCGGGTGCGCGATTTGGCGGCCCGGCTTGCTGCCGGGTTTTTCAAGCTGCCGGCCCCAGCGTGCGGCGCACGGCGTCCTGCCACAGCGCATATTTATGCTCGCGCTCCCCGGCGGGCATGGCGGGCGTGAAGCGCCGGTCAATCGCCCATGTTTGAGCGAATATCCCGGGTTTCGGACACAGACCCGCCGTGACGCCCGCCAGATAGGCGGCACCCAAAGCCGTGGTCTCGCGGATCACGGGCCGGTCAATCGGGCTGTCGAGAATGTCAGCGAGGCGCTGCATCGTCCAGTTTGAGGCGACCATGCCGCCATCGACCCGGAGCACGGTTTCGTGCACCGCGCCCCAGTCGGCGCGCATCGCATCGAGCAAGTCGCGCGTCTGAAAACAGACGCTTTCCAGCGCCGCGCGGGCGAGTTCCGCGCGTCCCGTGCCACGCGTCAGCCCGTACAGCGCGCCCCGGCATTCGGCATTCCAATATGGCGCGCCAAGGCCAACGAAAGCGGGTACGAGAATGACATCCTGCGCCGGGTCCGCCTTTGCCGCCAGAGGGCCGGCCTCGGCGGCGCTGCCGATAATCTGCAAGCCGTCGCGCAGCCATTGCACAGCAGCACCGGCGATGAAGATCGAGCCTTCCAGCGCATAGGTCGGCTGGCCGTCAAACTGGTAGGCGATGGTGGTCAGGAGGCGGTTGCGCGAGGTGACGCGCTGCGTGCCGGTGTTGAGCAAGGCAAAACAGCCGGTGCCATAGGTCGATTTCATCATGCCGGGCCGGAAGCAGGCCTGGCCGATGGTGGCGGCGTGCTGGTCGCCCGCCATGCCGCCAATGCGGATCGAAGCCCCGAACAGTGCCGGATCGGTCATGCCGAAATCGGCGGCGCAATCGCGCACTTCCGGCAACAGCGCATGGGGCACGCGCAGCAACGCCAGCAGCGCCTCGCTCCAGCGCCCCTCGCCGATATCATACAGCATGGTTCGCGAGGCATTGGTGGCGTCGGTGGCATGAACCTTGCCGCCCGTCAACCGCCAGAGCAGAAAGCTGTCAATCGTGCCGAATGCCAGCTCGCCCGCCTCCGCCCGCTGGCGCGCGCCGGGCACATGGTCCAGAATCCAGGCAATCTTGGTGCCGGAGAAATACGGGTCTATCAGCAGGCCGGTGGCCTGGCTGACAAAATCCGACTGGCCGGTCTCGCGCAGGCCCCGGCAGATGTCGGCGGTGCGCCGGTCCTGCCAGACGATGGCATTATGAATTGGGCGACCCGAATCACGCTCCCACACCACCACGGTCTCGCGCTGGTTGGTAATGCCCAGCGCCGCAATTTGGGCAGCGCTGATGCCCGCATTGCGGATCGCCTCGCGGCAAGTGTCCACCACCGAGGTCCAGAGATCCTCGGGATCATGCTCGACCCGGCCGGGCGCAGGAAAATGCTGCGGAAATTCTTTCGCCGCCGAGCCGCAAATAGTCAAATCGGCTGCAAAAACAAAAGACCGGGTGGAAGTTGTGCCTTGGTCAATCGCCAGTATCATCTCGCCCATGGTGTCGCCTGCCCGCAGCCGGTTTCAGTTGCCGGAGGATGCCAGAGGCGGGCGGACGCGGCAAGGGGCACAGGGGAAATCAGCTGGCCTGGTCAATTGTCCGCAGACTTGGGTGGGGCCACGCCAGAAAAGAGGGGCCGCAGCCAGTGGCTACGGTCCCAAGTCTGGGGAGGAACGCCCATGAGGGCTCCGGACGCCGGAACTTCCGGCGAAATCATGTCAATCGGACCAGCTCCGTGCGAGGCAAGAAGCAAGTCTCAGATGAACGAACCGTTATCGCGGCCAATAGTTCCGCAAGTAATTCGGATTAAATCTGCACGAACGCTTTTTTCCCGCCGTCCTGGCCCAAATACGGCTCCGAAACGATTCATATTCGGGAGTCGCGCTGGTTTCAGGGAACAAACCATTTATCCGCTGGTTGTGGATTTGGGCCAAACGGCCCGCAATCACCCGCAAGGAGAACATCGATGAAGAAAGCAATATTCGCGACCATACTGCTGTCGGCGGCTGTGTCGCTGAGCCCTGCCTATGCCCAGACGATGACGTGCTCTGAGGCCGACATGGCCAAAACCCAAGCCAGCATCGACAAGATGACGGACATGGCCAAGAAGGAAATGGCGATGAAAGAAATGGCGATGGCCAAGGAAAAAATGACCGCCAAGGATGACAAGGGCTGCATGGACCATATGAAGATGATGGAACCCATGATGCCCAAGATGTGATCCATCGACCGGATCAGCTTTTGAAGATGCCGACATCGCGGGCAGCCAGCTATTTTTGGAGGCTGCCCGCAAGGAACCGTGATGAAAAAGCGGTTTGCACCACGCCGTAGGGTGATTATCCTTAAAAGCGTATGGGCTGCGTGGTAACGCCTGGTTTGCCCTGCAATCGGAGCGGGGCCTGGACCCCGCTCCGGAATTGTCTATT
>JAYVYA010000283.1:0-4975 GCA_043784745.1 Hyphomicrobiales bacterium | reverse complement strand
CACTTTGGCGCGCGGCTCCGGCACATTGTCGGGCGGCGAAAGCCAGCGCATCCGGCTGGCTTCGCAGATTGGCTCGGGCCTGACCGGCGTGCTCTATGTCCTGGACGAGCCCAGCATCGGCCTGCACCAGCGCGACAACGCCCGGCTGCTGGAAACCTTGCGCCGCCTGCGCGATCTCGGCAATAGCGTGATTGTGGTGGAGCATGACGAGGACGCGATCCTGTCGGCCGATCATGTCGTCGATATCGGGCCGGGAGCGGGCATCCATGGCGGCGAGATTGTCGCGCAGGGCACGCCCGCCGATATTCTGGCCAATCCGGCGTCGCTGACCGGGCAATATCTGACCGGGGCGCTGACGGTGGCGGTGCCGAGGCGGCGCAAGCCGGTGCCTGGCAAATATTTGCGCGTCGTCAATGCGCGCGCCAACAACCTCAAGAATGTCACGGTGGATGTGCCGCTGGCCCTGTTCACCTGCATCACCGGCGTGTCGGGCGGCGGCAAATCGACGCTGATTGTCGATACGCTGTACAAAGCCGTGGCCCGCCGCCTGATGGGGGCGACCGACCACCCTGCCCTGCACGACCGTCTGGAAGGGCTGGAACATCTCGACAAGGTGATCGACATCGACCAGTCGCCGATTGGCCGCACGCCGCGCTCCAAT
This sequence comes from Hyphomicrobiales bacterium, assembly GCA_043784745.1. Classification (GTDB taxonomy): domain Bacteria; phylum Pseudomonadota; class Alphaproteobacteria; order Rhizobiales; family Beijerinckiaceae; genus JAYVYA01. The sequence continues at coordinate 4,314 of JAYVYA010000283.1, read as the reverse complement.
CCTGCCACCTATACCGGCGCGTTCACGCCGATCCGCGACTGGTTTGCCGGCTTGCCCGAGGCCAAGGCGCGCGGCTACCAGCCCGGGCGCTTCTCGTTCAACGTCAAGGGTGGGCGCTGCGAGGCCTGCCAGGGCGATGGCTTGATCAAGATCGAGATGCATTTTTTGCCCGATGTCTATGTCACCTGCGATGTCTGCCGGGGGCGGCGCTACGACCGCGAGACTTTGGAAGTCAAGTATCGCGACAAAAGCATTGCCGATGTGCTTGACATGACTGTGGAAGAGGCAGCATTGCTGTTCAAGGCGGTGCCGCCGATCCGCGACAAGATGGAGACTTTGAAACGGGTGGGCCTTGGCTATGTCAAGGTTGGCCAGCAGGCCACCACTTTGTCCGGCGGCGAGGCGCAACGGGTCAAGCTGGCCAAGGAACTGGCGCGCCGCGCCACCGGGCGCACCCTGTATATCCTCGACGAGCCAACCACCGGCCTGCATTTCCACGATGTCGCCAAGCTGCTGGAATTGCTGCACGAACTGGTCGATGGCGGCAATTCGGTGGTGGTGATCGAGCACAACCTCGAAGTGATCAAGACCGCCGACTGGATCATCGACATGGGGCCGGAAGGCGGCGACGGCGGCGGGCAAGTCGTGGCGCAGGGGCCGCCGGAGGCGATCGCCAAGGTGGCGGCAAGCCATACGGGGCGTTTTTTGCAGGAAGTTCTGGCGCGGAGGGGGGCGGGGAGGAAGATGAAGGGGCGCGAGGCGGCGGAGTGAGCGGCACTTTTGATCGCGTGCGTGCAATGGTGACCGCAGGCAATGTCCGGATCTCCGAGCACGGCTTTCAAGAACTTGAAGAGGATGATATCTTCCCCGACGAAGTGATCGATAGCGTTGACAGTGGCTTGATTGTCGAAGATTACCCGGATGCCTGGAAGGGTCCGACCGTGCTTGTACGCCAAACGCTTGTATCACGCCGCCATATTCATGTGGTCTGGGGGTTTTCGAAGGCCAACGACCGCCTTGCCGTTCTGATCACAGCATATTTCCCAGATTCCAGCCTGTGGTCGCCGGATTTCTTGTCGAGAGACCGATTATGACAAAAAGAGTTACGAAGCTCATTCGCGAAGGAAATTATGTCGCGGAAGTGCGCGTTGACCTTATCCCTGATGATGGTGCCTGGGGGCCCTACCTGTCGCACGAAGATGCCATGAAGCTCAGCCGTGTTCGCCGCGCTTTGAAGGCGGGGAACATCGAAACCGCCAAACGCGACGCCGAGATTTTCGAGCTCGTGCCTGTGGCGTAAACTCCCATGCCGAATGCCCTCGTTAGCTACGGTTGGGATAGTGCGGAACAACGCACCTTGAAGGTAACGGCACGCAAGGCACCGGTGACGATTACAGAATACAACCGCCCGCGCTTTGTGATGATGAGCTACGAAATCTATCTGGCATTGACAGGATCGCCCCCGACCCGCGCCTGAGCCTTCGCGTCTCGGACATGCCGGAAAAGCTGCGTGATCTGGCGCAAGTCGCGCTGGACCAGCCCCATGAAGACTGAAAAGGCGCGCAGTTTCAAATTAGGGGATGTCATCAGCTATCCCTATGACACACCGCAATCGTGCCGTCCTTGCGAGCGCAGCGAAGCAAAGACGGATATCGACCAGTCTTTGCATCCGTTGGCGGCGGTTGAAAATTGCACGGCGGGCAGTATCGAGCCAGCGGATGGAACGTTTATTTTAAGAAAAGGAGAGCGCCATGAAAAAGCCAAGCCAGGAAATCATCCATGAAGGCAAATATGCCGCAGAAATCCCGATTGAGCTGGTTGAGGATGAAACGGCGTGGTCGCCTTACGTCTCCATGGACGACGCCCTGAAAATCGAGGCGGCGCGCAATGCCTTGCGCGCGGGGGACGTGGCGACGGCGGCGAAATACGGGCAGGTGTTTGAGTTGCGGGCGATTGCGGGGTGAGGTGGCGGGCCGGGATTTTCATGATATTGTGAATACGTGTTTTGCAACTGGATATCCGCCGTGACCACTTCTGTTCGCCTCGACCCTGACATCGAGATACGCCTGACGGCCCTTTCGACACAGACCGGTCGGACCAAAGCCTATTACCTGCGCGAAATCATCCGCAACGGACTTGAGGATGCGGAAGATTATTATCTGGCGCAGGCCGTGATGGAGCGTGTGCGCAAAGGCGAGGAAAAGATTTTCACGCTGGACGAAGTCGAGGCGCAGCTTGGCTTGCGGGAATGATTTGGGACATTGATTTTACCGGTTAGGCTTCCCGCCAATTGTCGAAACTGGACTGGCAATCAGCAGCCCGGATCACGGTCTATCTGCGCACGCGCGTCTCGCTTCTCGACGATCCCCGCAGCCTTGGCCATCGACTGGTCGGACCGCTTGCGGGATACTGGCGCTATCGGGTCGGAGACTACCGGATCATCTGCGACATTCAGGACAGGCTGGTGCGGGTGCTGGTGGTGCGGATCGGCCATCGCAGGGATGTTTACGACTGAACGATGGGTTTTTTGTTGAGAGATTGTGAAAATGCGGTGCAATCAATTCATCGACGAGGGTTCATATGGGGCAGAAATCCCGATTGAACTGATCGGGGATGAAACGGCGTGGTCGCCTTACGTCGCCATGGACGACGCCCTGAAAATCGAGGCGGCGCGCAAGGGCGGATTGATCGCGGACCGGTTTGGCGGGCATGAGCAGCCATTGGAAAAGCCCGAATACACCTCAAAAAAACGCAGGCTCCGCCCTGAACAAGTAAAAAATAAATATAGAAGATGTAAAAAAGTAAAGATCAAGGAAGTAACGTTCTGGCCAACCGAAAGCTGATGATGAAGTAGACGTTGCCCCGGTTGGCGGGATAGTTCCTGACACGAGCGGCGGCGCGCAAGTTCCCCGGACTGTCGCGCCAGGAACCACCGCGAAGCACCCGGGGACTGCAATCTCCGGTTGTTAACGCCGAGCCGTCAGACGGCGCGCTGGCATAAGTTTCGTTCCAGCAATCCTGCGTCCATTCCCACACATTGCCGTGAACATTGAACGGGCCCCACGGATTGGCCGTAAAACTGTCAACCGAAACAGTCTTCCTCCGATCCTCGCCCTTTGTCCCACCGCCCTCATAAACGGAATTGCCATCATAATTTGCCTGTTTCGGCGTAATGCTTTTGCCCCACCAGAACGGCGTCGCGGTACCGGCACGCGCGACATATTCGCGCTCGGCTTCCGACAGCAAGCGATAGGTCGCGCCCGTCTTCTTCGACAACCAGGCCGCATAGGCCTGCGCGTCATTCCACGACACATTGATCACCGGGCGCGAGGCGCGGCCCCAGCCACTATCAGAGGGCCGGTAGCCATTGCAGCCACTGTCGGCCACGCAGGCGTCCCATTCGGCAAATGTCACCGCAAACTTGCCCACCGCAAAGCCCCGCGCAAAACTCACGACATGCTGCGGCCCCTCCTCATCAAAACCCCGCCGCCGCCCCGGTTCATTCGCTGGCGACCCCATCGTGAACGAACCCGGCGGCACCACCACCATCGGCGGGCAGCCTTCACATTCGCGGAACTCGTCGCCGCGCTTGAGCGCGCATTCCTCGATGCGGGACAAGACCCCCGCCGCGCGCGACGACAGGCCCGCCATCGCCGCCCCGCCGCACGAGCCGGTCACAACGGGCGGCGGGGGAATGACAATCGCCACGTGTTGTTGCGGCGTGGTTGGGGGCACAGCCGCAGCCTTCAGCTTCTCGCGCTGCCCCCGTGCATAATCCGCCAGCGCCCCCGACCCATGCCCGCGCAAAAATTCGTCCCACCCCGCAACCGTGCCCATCAGCGAGGCGGCGGCAAAATCCGCCTGCTCGGTGTTTGCGGGCGCGGGCACCCCCACCCCCGCCACCGGTCGCCCCGCCAAAAACAAATCCCGCGCCCGCAGCACGTTATTGTTGGCGGCGGGCACCTGCTGGTGCTGCGCCTCCTTCAATGCCAGCGCGGCAACACGCTCGCGGACGTTTTCGCCCATGTCGATCAGGCTGATTGGCTTCACCAGTTCCTCGATGAAAACCCGCGTAAAAACCGAATTTTTCGACCCGTCCTGTGGCGACAGCGAATCCAGCGCCGTCTGGCCCCAGCCGGCCGAATACAGCGAATAGACGCCGGACGGCGGCTGGGCCGGGGCCAGGCCGCGCTCGACGCCCATGGCCTTCTGGCCGGGGCGCTTGGGGAAGGGATTGTTGCGGCAGGCGTCGATCACCACAATCACCACCCCCGCTTTGGCATGCAGGCCCTCGATGATCGTGGCTTCGGCCAT
>JAYVYA010000282.1:0-4161 GCA_043784745.1 Hyphomicrobiales bacterium | reverse complement strand
ACCCGCAACCCGCGAAGAACGTGAGGACGCCGTCGGCCGAGAGCAGGCCGTAGCGCTTCGTCGGCACCGGACCGTCGTGCTTGATCAGCGCGCGGATGCCAGCGTCATCATCACCACCAACCTGAGCTTCAGCGAATGGGCCACGGTCTTCGGCGACGCCAAGGTGACCACCGCGCTGCTCGATCTCGCGACAAAGCACTTGCTTTGCGCTGACCTGACCCACCGCTGCCACATCCTGGAGACCGGAAACGATAGCTTCCGCTTCAAGGCAAGCTCAGCGGCGGCCAAAAAGAAAAAGGAGGCAAGCAATGACTTGACCACTGCCTGAGCCAAAAACCATAATCAGAGGTGGCTCACTTCTCAATGAAAAACCCGGCTCGCTTCTGAGTGAAAATCAACAAAGCAGTGGCAATCCGCGGGGGCGCCCCAAGGGCCGAAACGCCGGGCTGCCCTATACGGAGATCCTCGATCGAATCGTGACGATCAAAGATGGAAACCAGTCGAGACAAATGACGGCCGAAGAAGCCTTCTTGCTCTATATCCGCAAGCGCGCGCTCGACGGCAATGAAGCTGCGCAGGAACGGGTCGAGGAGATCCAGACGTTTCGGCGCAAGCACGGCACAATGCCCGGGACGGAACCAGAGCTGATTATTGTCAGTTGGCTCCCTTCGACTGCAAATCCTAACGCGGCGATGCTGGCGCTCAAAATGGCGGTCAAGCTGTATCGACTGCAGCCCCATGCCAAGATCAAGCTGAAGCCCTGGCTCGTTCAACCGCCGCCTCACCCGCGGCGGGCAAGCGACAATCTTCGAAGCAACGCATCTACCCCGCAAAGTCAAATGGCCAGACTGGTGGGATTTGGAACGTATCGAACTTTGACGCATCGCGTTTCCTCACGTTCGGAATACCGGCGATAAATGCGTGGGCGCAACGGCAGAACGGGTATTGACTCACCGAATGTCGCCCACCGACCCGATATTGTGTAACATCTTTTGGAGCCGTCGGTAGCCGCAGCGACGGCTGATCAAAAGGATATTTGGCGAGGGCAAGAGCATCTAGCCGCGCTGAAATTCTGCAATTTTGATATCGATCAGCGGCTTTCCCTTGAGTTTTACCTAAGCAGCGTGTGTCTGCCATCTGGTCAAATTCCGAAGCGCAGCACGGTCAAAGCCAAAAAAACCGAACTGACGCGTGGCCTGCATAGGGTGCTTGCACCGGTTGCGATTTTGGTTGGCATTAATGTCGAAATTATAGGGAGTTGTGCGCGCTGGCGGGCGATAGACTGCTTGACGATTGCGTCCTGCTGATTGATAGATCTCTGGCATTTTTCAATCAGTTGTTAAGTGGCGGAGCGCTGCTTGCCCGCACAACCAGCTTGTAGTCGAGCACAGCATCTATTTGCGGCCTGCCCGGGTCAGATAACAAATTACCAAGCATCTGCATCGCCTTGCGTCCCATGTCGCGGCGAGGCTGATAGATAGTTGTCAGTGACGGATCATAGCTTTGGGCAAATTCGATGTCATCGAAACCGACGATGGAAATATCGCCCGGAATTTTCAGCCCGCGCGATTTTGCTTCAATTATGGCGCCAATGGCGCTTTCGTCGTTGGAGGCGAAAACGGCGGTTGGGCGCACCGGGTTATCGAGCAGTTGCGCCATCGCCATTCGGCCCGAACGGATTGAGAAACCACTGGGGACCACCGACCCAGGCCAAGTTTCACAAGCGTGCGTCAGCACGCCCTTGCGGTAGCCCTCCAGCCGCTCGTGCGACAGAATGTTGTCCTGCGGACCCATGAGATGGGCAATGCGGCGGTGGCCGATTTGCGCGAGATAGCCGACCATGTCAGCACAGGCCGCCACATTATCGATGCTGACGGTTGGTATGTCGGCCCCGGCAATGCGCTCGCTGATCGCCACGATCGGATAGCGGCGTCCGGTAAGGCGTGGGCTTTTGATGTCGCCATAGGGAATATTGCCATTAAGCAGGATCATGCCATCAGCCCGCTGCCCATCAAGCAGGCGGGCATAGGTCGCCGCCATCTCACTGTCGCCCGCCGTGTCGCCAATTAGAATCGCTTTGCCCATGGCGCGTGCCTGCTCCTCGATTCCCTGCAGCAAAACCGGAAAAAACGAATTGCTGATGTCGGCGATTAGCACAACGATAATCCCGCTGGATTTGCTGCGCAGCGACCGGGCGTTAAAATTGACGGTATAGTTGAGTTCGTGCGCCGCATCCCGGATGCGGCGTGTCAGACCATCAGAGACGTCCGTGGTTGAAGACATGGCGCGGCTGACAGTGGCGAGGGATACCCCCGCTTTGGCGGCAACATCCTTCATGGTTGCGGTAGACCGTCGCGGCATTCATTCTCCTATCATAGGCGCGGCACTCGCGCCGTCCGGCAAATCTGCCTTCGCCAAAAATCAGCAATAATTCTTCAAATCACACTTGACAAGCCATGAAAACGTTTTCATAAAGACAGCACAGAGCTTATTTCCACCATTCGGAACAATCGCGGAATTACCGTGGTTCGACCCCGGGTATTCTTGAGTTTACAAGGTATTTGGTGAAGATTAGTCTGTATGCATAAGGCAGCTAAGTTTCATTTGGTTGAAAAGCTTTTCAAAAACGCGTCAAAAAAACAACGGTGCCACACGTCATGGCAAACCCGAGGGAAAGACGATGCAGGGGATGAAACTAGCCTATCATGCTAATTGCTGGGGGCCGCTGGGCGGCAATGCGGCGGGTGTCACATCGATCACGCAGCTGACCTATCGAACCTTCGCCGATATGGAGCGCGCCATCGCGGACATCGGCGCTGTGGGCTACAAGGGCGTTGAACTGTTTGACGGCAATCTTCTGGATTACCAGCCTGCTGCGCTGCGCCAAATTCTGGCGGATGCAGGCGTACAGTTGCTGGCTGGCTATTCCGGCGCGAATTTCATCTTTTCCGACATTCTCGAAGAAGAGCTGGCCCGCATCCGTCTGTGCGCCGATGCGGCGGCGGCTTGCGGGGCAGAGCATCTGGTTGTGGGCGGCGGGGCCAAACGGGCAACTGGTTTGCATGCGGATGATTTCAAGAGGCTGGCTGAGGGCCTTGAAAAAGTGGTTGCGCTGGCGAAGGAGCGCGGGATTAAGGCGCATTACCATCCTCACCTTTCAACCATTGTCGAAGGCCCGGCGGAAGTGCGCAAAATCTTCGGGCTTACTTCGATCGATTTTTGCCCTGACACGGGGCATCTTGCGGCGGCGGGCGGCGACGTGCCGCAGATGATCCGCGAACACCGCTCGCGCATTTCTTATGTCCACCTTAAAGGCTGGCGGAAGCAGCCTTTCGCGTTCATGCCGCTGGACCGGGGCGATCTCGACATGCCAGCGATCATGCGAGCATTGAGCGAGATCAAATTTAGCGGCTGGATTACCGCAGAACTTGACGCGTGGCCGGACCCGAAAGAGGGGGCTGCCAGCAGCCTCGCCTTTCTGAAAGAGGCCGCGTTGGCCTGATTTGGACGACTTTGAATTCCAGCCTGCGGCAAGCTCTGCCGCGGGAAAGGAGAAATGCGCCCCGAACCAGACGGTTCGCGGCGAGGCATATCGCCGACCAGGAGAAAAACATGCTCAAACATACTCTGCTTACCGCTTCTGCCGCCATCGCGCTTTTCGCAGCCATCACGACCCCGGCTCTGGCACTCGATCCCGATGCCGCTCTGGCTGCGCTCAAAACCCAGGTGCTCAGCGTTGGGCCAAACGGCGAAAAGCCCGTCGCTGCTTCCACGATTTCGCTGACACCCGACGAATTGGCGCAGGTCAAGGCCAAGAAGGCCAAGGCGGCCATCGTGTTTCACTATGCCGGCAATGATTGGTCGCAGGCCCAGCTCGAAGCATTGAAAGCCCAGTTCAAGCTCGAGGGCATCGAGGTCATCGCCGTCACCGATGCGGGCTTCAAGCCCGAAAAGCAGGTCGCCGACCTTGAGACCGTGATGGCGCAAAAGCCCGACATCATCGTCTCGATCCCGGTCGATGCCACCGCCACCGCCGCCGCCTACAAGGCAGCTGCCGACAAAGGCGTCAAGCTGGTGTTCATGGACAATGTGCCCAAGGGCTTTGTCGCGGGCAAGGATTACGTCAGCTCCGTTTCCGCCGACAATTACGGCAATGGCGTT
>JAYVYA010000281.1:0-2437 GCA_043784745.1 Hyphomicrobiales bacterium | reverse complement strand
CGACCGAGGCGGGAGACATCGCGATAGCCCTCCCCGTCCCTGATTTGCCAGGCATCGACAACATCCAACCATTCGCCGAGCAGGAATTTTTCCGGAAAGACCACGCCTTCTGCTTTGGCCGCGTCAGACAGCATTGCGCGAACAACCGCCGAGGCCGCGATTTCCGGCGCACCAAATTGCGCGGTATAAAGTTTCATTGCGATCCCGGTCAGCGATTGCACGGTAATGCGGCTCGCCAAGGCGGATTCGCCCGCAGTCAATTGCGCCATCTTGCGCTTCAGCGCATTGGCGAGGGCGCTGGAAAACGTTGTCAGCAACACCTTTCCCGCAGGATTTGCCCGCGCCAGATGCACGGCCCGGTGCAGGGCGACAATGGTTTTGCCGGTGCCGGCCGAACCGGAGACGCGGGCCGGGCCACCAAAATTGCGCGCGACCAATGCCTCCTGCGCCGGGTGCAGAAACACCGCCCACTTGTCCCACGGATAATCCAGCGCGCGCTGAAGCTCCTCTGGATTGGCGACGGTGCGGAAGCGGCGCTGGGCGTCGGGGTGGGTGAAGGGGTCGGCTTCCGCCGGGGCGGGCACGGGCGTTTCGGGGCGCTCGCCGACGGCCAGTTTCAGCAGGGCTTCCTGCGCCTCCTGCGGCAGATGGGCGAGGATGTCGAACAGCGTGTCCTCGTCAACCGCGCGCACCTCATTCACCCATTCCTCCGGCACGCCAAAACCCATCAGCTCGTATTTGCGCAGGTTGTCGAACAGCTTTGGCTTTGGCGCGGCGGGTTTGGGGGCGAAGACCGTGGCCTCCTCTACCCGCTCGCGCACTTCCACCAGCTGCATCGCGCCGGTGGTGGGGTGGCGCTCGATTTTGCGGCGCTCGGCCCATTTGTAGGCGGCATCATGGTGATCGACATAGGCCAGCAGCAAGCTGGCGGGGCTGCGGTGGACGATGAGGCGGATGTCGGCATTGACGCGGACGGACCAGAAATTCTTGTCCTGCGCCCGGTCGAGCTTGTGGAACGACAGGCCGGGGGCGGAGGCGTCCATCTGCAAGTCAAAAGCGGTGGTTTTCACAGCTTTCTGCTCTTGCGCGGTCAGCCGGGCGAGGCTGCCGGTGAAGGTGTCGGCGATGCGGAAGTCCATCGTTGTCACAAACTTGAAGCTCCTACGATATCTTCATTTTCATGGGATTCAAAATTCGAAAATTTATAAATAATCATGACTCGTAGTGTTGTATACGCCGCTCCTGAAAAGATATGAAGACCTATACTAGAAATGTCACTATCTAAGCGCGCATTGGTTTCCTTGTTCCAAATCGACCAATGCCTTCGGTCGCCCACGTCAATCGATTTGGAAAATTCGTTATCCCCAAACCAAATAGAACTTTGGTCAATATATTCGAGTTCTTTGTTGTTTCCATAAACGCTATGAAGCTGCCGTTTTACACGATCATATAAACGCAATGCGCGATATCCGCTAAAATCATCAATAAAATCCTGAGACCAAGCATTTATATGCAACAATCCTGATTTAACTGACCAAGTTCCTTCGTAATTTGTAAAATCAGGGTGTGGGTTCGGTACTTCTCGAAAAATCACAGTGAATTTTGCTGATTTGTCGTCCGGTGTACTACCAGATTGCAGACCAAATGGATGCGGCATGAATTATTTTCCTTCAACTTGAAACACCTTCATCACCTCGTCCCCGAGATGATTGATCACCTTCACCGCGATCCGCCCCGACTCAGGCTTGGCAAACGCCCGCGACACGTCCGAATTCAAGCTCTCCCACGCCTCCGCGTCAATCTCCGCTTTCAGCGTCGTCTTCAACGCCTTGTATGGATCGTTCGCGCCTAAAAAGTAAGCGTGCCTGACGAAGAAGCTTTCCTCGTTATAGTCGGTGTCCAGCATCCACAGGGCAATGCCGTCGGTGCCTTCGGAGATCACTTCGCCGGTCTGCGGCTTGAAGACGTCCACCCCGAACACTTTTACCCGGATCAACCCGTCTCCGGCATCCTCGATCTTGATGTCTGGCTCGCCGAAAATCACGAAGAGGTTGCCGGCCCCTGTCGCCTTCAAGTCCTTGGCCATGTGCAAATCGGGGTTCATCCGGGCTTTCAGCACGGGCACGCGGCCGAGTTTGGCGAATTCGGCGGAATGGGCGTCGTAGTTGAAGGCGCAGGCGATCAGCACGTCGAAACCACCGTCGCCAGCTTCGCGCGCGGCGGCGACGAGATCTGGACGGGAGACGGTGCCGAATTCCGGGCCGATGAAAATGCCCGCCCGCTTTTGCGCCTCGCCCTCCATGAACAGCCCTTCGGCGCAGATAAACCGCCCAGGCCAGCCGGTGAGGCTGGTGAAGCTGATGCGGTCTTCCCGATGCGCCTGCTGCACCCCGGCGGATTTGAGGTTTTCGAGAATCATGCGGGCGAAATCGGCGAC
>JAYVYA010000280.1:0-1693 GCA_043784745.1 Hyphomicrobiales bacterium | reverse complement strand
CAGAAAATTGCGCGGCAATCGCCCCCGCGCCGAGCAGGCCCGCGCCCGACAGCAGCGCGCGGCGGTTGAGGAAAACGCTTTCGGGGGTGGCCTCGCGTTCGGGCATTTCCCAGCTTTGGCGGCGGCGGATCAGCATGGCAATCTCCTGTCGGGACATATTCCCCGATTATCAAGATAAGGCGCGTGTGGCCACACGGCAAATCACGAGCTTGCGACGGGTTCGTGTGCACAGCCATTGCCTTGGCGGGAGGCAGGCGACATAACAGCGTTACCGGGCGTGAACCAGGTTCGCACGAAGCGGAGCGCGCACCTTCAGGTCCGCATTTGTGCGGCACTTGCTGACCTCCGGGTCCGCGCTCCGGCGGAGCAGGGGCGTTTAATGACGGGCATAATCGATTTCACGACGGGCGACGGCATCGCCCGGCTGGTCCTCAACCAGCCGGAAAAGCTCAATGCCATCAGCCTGCCGATGTGGCTTGCCCTCCCCGGTCTGGTTGCCCGCGCACTTGCCGATCCCTCGGTGCGTCTGATTGTGCTGGCGGGCGCGGGCCAGAAAGCCTTCAGCGCCGGGGCCGATATTTCGCGGTTTGCCATGGAGCGGCAGGGCGCTGCTGCCGTGCAGGCCTATGATGCGGCGGTGGCGGCCGCCGAGATGGCGTTGGGCAATGCCACCAAGCCGACACTGGCATTGATCCGGGGAGTCTGCTTTGGCGGCGGCGTCGGACTGGCGTCCTCCTGCGATATCCGCCTTGCCAGCTCCAATGCCATTTTGTGCGTTCCGGCGGCCAGGCTGGGCATTGGCTATGCCCCGCGCGGCCTCGCCCGGCTGGCGCATCTGGTTGGCCCGAGCCATTGCGCCGAGATTTTCTTTTCCGCCCGGACCTATACTGCGGCACAGGCGCAAGCGATCGGTCTGGTCAATCAGGTCTGGACTGACGCGACATTTGAGCACCAGACCAGCGAATATTTAGCCAATATGGCCCAAAATGCCCCGTTGACCCTGCAAGCCGCCAAACTGGCCCTGCTGGAACTGGGCCAGCCGGAAGTTTTGCGCGATTTCGGCCAAGCCGAAGCGATGGTTGCCCAATGTTACGAAAGCCATGATTATGCCGAAGGACAGCGGGCCTTTGGCGAAAAGCGCCTGCCGGTTTTCACCGGGCAATAGTCCGGCAACACGGGATCAACTCCATGCCTGAACGCGCATTCCTTGCATCCTTCGCCCTTCTCGCCCTCGCAGGCCTGATGCCAGCCAGCGCCGGGGAAGCGTGGGAGGGCATTTACGAGGGGGCCATCGGCCAGTCGCGCATTATTGTCGAATTGGCCGCAAACGATGCCCGCTACGCCTATATCGGCCGCCCGAATGATTTGGGCCTGATTGTCGAGGCCAAAGACGGAATCTTGCGCCTGACCGAAACCCTCGTCACCAGCCTCGATGCTGAAGCTGTCAAGGCCAATCCGCGCCTTGCCAGCGGACGCTGGACCCTGAAACAGGATGGCGAGCGCCTCAATGGCAGCTGGACCAGCGCTAGCGGCTCGGGCAAGCAGAATGTCTCGCTGATCCGCCTGTCCACCCAGCCGGACGGCGGCGACATTGGTCCCAGGGGCAAGATAGGTGCCTATAGCGCCCGCTGGCTCGCCACCTCGCCGCAATTCCTGCCGCTGGGCGGGGAAACCAAAACCGGTGTGCTCTCCT
>JAYVYA010000279.1:0-5824 GCA_043784745.1 Hyphomicrobiales bacterium | reverse complement strand
GGGGCGATCCATGGCGGCCCGTTCGGGGCCATGGCGGCCTCGCTGGCGGCGGGGGCAGGGTTCGGGCTGGTGGCGGCGTGGGTGGCGTGGACGACGCTGGGCAAAATCGCCAGCGAGGCGCGCGGCCCGCCCGCCGGGCGGGGCCGGGGATGATGGGTGCAAACCGTTCCCCCAAGCCGCGCGAGAAGGCATTCCGGATTGGCGAGCGCGAGATCATCGCCATCGGCGTCAAGCGCAGTTTCTGGCAGGATTTCAGTCACCAGGCGATGACGATTGCCTGGCCGGGGTTCATTGCCGCGACAGCGCTCGCCTTCGTCCTCATCAACGCCCTGTTCGCGCTGGCCTATCTGGCGGGCAACCAGCCGGTGTCTGCCGTTGCCGAAGCCAATTTCATCCAGTATTTCTATTTCAGCATCGAGACGCTCGCCACCGTCGGCTATGGCGACATGCATCCGCAAACCCATTACGGGCACATTCTCGCCAGCCTCGAAAGTTTCACCGGCATTTTCTGCATTGCGCTGATGACCGGGCTGATTTTCGCGCGGTTCTCCCGCCCGCAGGCGCGTATCCTGTTTGCCGATGCACCGGTGATCTCGACCGATGACGGCAAGCCGGTGTTCATGCTGCGGCTGGCCAACGAGCGCCACAATGCCATTGGCGATGCCACCGCCAAGCTGTGGCTGTTGCGCTGGTATGTCACCCCGGAAGGCCGCAGGTATCGCGGCTTTGTCGAAATGAAGCTGCGGCGCAACGAAAATCCGACGTTCCAGCTCTCCTGGACATTGTTCCACGTGATGGACGAATCCAGCCCGCTGTTTGGCATGACCCAGGCCGACATGGAGACCGCCGAAGCCGCCTTCACGGTCACCATCAATGGCCTTGATGAAAATTCGGCCCAGACGGTCCATGCCCGCAAAGCCTATGCTTTTGCCGATCTGCGCTGGGGCCACCGCTATGCCGATATACTGTCGACGCAAGCGGGCCGGACCCGGCTGGACTATCGCTTGTTCCATGATACCGAGCCAGAAATCACGGACAAATGAGGTGCCGGAAACAAACTGTTCAATTCTGCTGTGTTAGTGGTAAACTGATTAGACAAAATGGCGTGCCGGGGGAAATTTAATGAGCAGGGCCGAAAAAATGCCGGGACATACCGGCGACGATGCAAAAGCTGGCCTCGCCAGCGTGATGAGCGAGAACGAAACCATCAACCAGGTGCGCGAGCTGCTGTTTGGCGGCGAAAAGCGCTCGACCGACCAGCGCTTCCGCGATGCCGATGACAAACTGGAGGCGTTGCGCGCCGACATGCTCGCCCGCTTCTCCATGCTGGAATCGCAGCTGGCCGAAACCCACCGCCTGCTGGACAACCAGCACAATGCCGCCGTGGACGAAATCGCCGCCGCCATCACCGACATGGGTGCCCGCGTGCGCAAACTCGTGACCGCGCCGCGCGGCAAATAGGCCGATGGAGCGCGCCCGCCCCCTCGCCCCTGCCGGGACTGTCGGGGACGAGTTTGACCGGCTGAAGACACTGCTGTTCAAGCCGGAAGCGCAAAAGCTCTCGACACTTGAGGCGACCGTGGGCGCGCTGGACCAGCGCGTCGGCACGCCGGACCGGCTGGAAAAAGCCACCGCCGAAGTGCTGGTAGAGGCGTTGCGCCGGGCCGAGGTGGCGCAGCATCGGGAATTGGCCGATGCCATGGCCCCCATGGTCGTTGCCGCCATCCGCAACGAGATTAAAAACTCCAAGGACATGATGGTCGAGGCGCTCTACCCGATCACGGGCCGCCTCGTCTCGGCCGGCATTGCCGTGGCCATTGCCGAACTCGCCGCCTCGATCAACCAGCGGATGGACCGCCTGCTGTCAGTTGACATGCTGAAGCTGCGCTTTCGGGCATGGCGCACCGGGCGGCCCCTGAGTGAACTGGCGCTGGCGGAGTTGCAGCATGGCCGACTGGTGCGCTTGCTCTATCTGGAGCGCGGCTCGGGCCGATTGCTGGGCCAATGGCAGGCCGATCAGGGCCAGGACGAACGCGCCGACCTGATCAGCGGCATGATTGCCGCCCTCACCGATTTTGCCCGCAATGCTTTGGGCGAGGGCGGCGGTGAATTGCGCACGCTCGATATCGGCGAGGGCAGAATTTACCTGCGCACCTCCGCCCAGATGATTGTTGCCGCCCAATATCACGGCGAGCCCGATGCCAGGCAGCAGCGCAGCCTCGATGCAGCCTTTCTGGATTTGCTGGACAGCCAGACCGGCATTGGGGCCGATCCGCAGCATTCCCTCGAAAGGCTGGCGGGCAAGCTCTCTATCGTCAGTGAGCCGCTGCCAGAGAAAAAGAAGGCGTTTTCGCCGCTGGCAATCATCGGTTTGCTGCTGCTGGCCGGGCTGGGTTACTGGGCTTATGTCAGCTGGCGGCACTGGCAGGCAGAAAGCCGCGTCGAATCGGCGCTGGCGCAGACTTTGGCAACCCGCCCGCAACTGGCTGCCTATCCTGTCCGCATCGCCACCTCCCACTCCGGCCGGAGCGTCGCGCTCAGCGGGCTGGTGCCCTCGCGAGAAGACGAGCAGGCGCTGCAAGCCGCGATTGCCACCGCTGCGGCACCCTATGAGGTCAGTTCCGCGCTGGCCGTCGTCACCACCCAGCCTGGGCTGGACGCGGTCGCCGCCGCCAATGCGACGCTGGAACAGCGCCTTGCTCGCCTGAATGGTGAAACGCTGGCACTGGAAAGCCGCTTGGCCAATGAGACCTCCGCCACCCGGGCCCAACTCGCCGACCGGCTGCAAAGCGAGATTTCGGTTTTGACCGGCAGGCTGACGCAATTTACCTTTGACCTCAACACCACCCGCGCCAAATTATCCGGCGAGGCCGGGGCGGGCGCACTGGCGCTGCACGGCGAGATTGAAGCTGGTCTTGCCCTCCTCGCCAGCGAGAGCGCCGCCATCAAGGCGCAGGGCGATGCACAAACCCGCAGCGAACTGGCGGAATTCTCGGCCAAACTGGCTACACTGGCAGATGAACTGGCCACCACCCGCGCCAGTGCGCAAGACAACAGCCGCGCCGCAGCCGGGCAGGCCAACCAGATGCAGGCGGCGCTTTCTGCTGAAATCTCGCGGTTGCAGGAGGAGCTGAAAGCCGCTCGGGTGCAATTGGCTGGCCAGGCCAGTGAGGCCAATGCCGCCAGCCAGAAGGCAATTGACGCCATTCAGGCCCGGCTCGACACGCCCCGCGCCCGGCTTGAAGAAAAACTGCGCGGGATCGCGATCTTCTTCAATGGCCCGGACACGCTGGAGGACGAGGCTGGCGCGCGGGCAATTGCCGGTGCCATTGCCCCACTGGCCAATGCCGCCGGCGGCATTCGCGTCATCGGCTATTCCGATGAAACCGGCACGCCTGGCGGCAACCGCCAGGTCTCGCGCCGCCGGGCCGAAGTGGTGGCGCAATTGCTGAGGGATGCCGGCACCGATCCGGCGCGGGTTGTTTTGTCCTCCCGCGCCGTGCTGGCTCCCTTGACAGACCCCTCCGACCCCGCCAGCCTGCGCAATCGGCGCGTCACGTTCGAACCGCTGTATGACAACGAGATTCGCCCATGAGCCTGCCCGCCCGGACCCGCTCTGCCAAGCTTATGCTGCTGGGCGATATTGGCGTGGGCAAGACCTCGCTGGCCAAGCGGCTGGTGTTCGACAAGTTCGACGGCACCTACAAGACCACGATTGGCGTGGATGTGCTGACCTATGACATCGCGCTGTCCCCCGCCTGCAACAGCGAAACCATGCGGCTGGTGCTGTGGGATACGGACGGCGATTTCGGCCAGGCGATTTTCTCCACCATGTATGTCGCCGGGGCTTCGGGGGCGATTGTCGTGGCCGATGCCACCCGCCCCGCCAGTTTTGAACGCATGGGCAGTCTGCTGAAAACATTTCGCGAGCGTTTTCCGGGCCGTCCCGCCCTTGCCATCATCAACAAGATGGATCTGGTGCCAGCGGGCAGCAAGATGCCGGAAACCGGTGACCTGCATGGTGCTGCCCATACGCTTGGCAGCGCGCTGACAGGCGAAGGCGTGGCGCAGGCATTCCGCTCGATTGCCGAAACCATCTGGCGTCGTGCGGCCTGAAAGGACACCCAATGACCGGCACCGCGCAACAGCAGGAGAGGGAAACGGCGGGGCCAGGGGGCCGGATTTTTGCAGCGCTGGCGGCCAGAAGTGCTTTCGGCCTGTGCATGTTTGACGAGACCGGCATTGTCTCCCATCAAACAGGGGCCGGAGCGGGCTTCCTGCCCGGTGCTGGTTCCAGCATCGAGGATAATCCGCTGCTGATCGGACTGATGGACAGCCTGCTGGGACTGCAAACAACCGGCGGTTTTTTCGAATTGCCCAGCCTTCGCCTCGGCGGGCCGCAGGGCGAGCGCTATGATGTGCAGATTTGCTGGCTGGAAAGCGAGCGCCAGTTTGCCGCCATGGTCTACCCGGCCGCAGGGCGCACCGGCTTTGAGTTTGAGGTAGCGCAGGCCGCGCGCGAGAATCGGCTGCTGATGGAAACCATCAAGCAGCAGCAGGACCAGATCAAGGCCCAGAACGAGCTGATGCGGATTTTCATCAAACATGTCCCCGCCGCCGTCGCCATGCTGGACCAGGACATGAATTACCTGATGGTGTCCCAGCGCTGGTGCGATGATTTTGCCGTTGCGGAAACAGACATCCTGCAAAAACCCTTTGCCGGTGGCCTGCCCGCCGATGCCCGCCGCTGGCAAGCCGCGCTGAAGCGCAACGGGGCAGGCACCAGCACCGGGATTGAAAAACTGGCGGCACCGGGCGGCACCCAGGGCTGGCACCGCTGGGAGCGGCAGAACTGGGCACCAATGGGCAAGAATGGCGGGGGAACGCTGGTGTTTTCCGAAAACATCACCCGCACAGTGGAGCAGACCCGCCGCCTGCGGGCGCAGGCCGCCCGCCTCGCCGCCCTCAATGCCGAGATGAAGCAGTTTTCGCTGGCCGTCTCGCATGATCTGCGCGCGCCGATCCGGCAGATCGGAGCGTTCTCGCAATTCCTGTCGGAAGAATATATCGCGGCCCTCGGCGACGAGGGGGCCGAGTTTGTCGCCCGCATCAGCGATTGCGCGACAAGGATGATGGCCATGGTCGATGCGCTGCTGGCCTATGCCAGGGTGTCGCAGGCAGAAACCAGATTTGCGCCAGCGCAACTCACCGACATACTGGCCAGTGCCAGCGCCAATCTTGCCGCTGATCTCAAAGCCCGCGATGCCAGCGTCGATTGCCCCGGCGGCATTGCGGTGCAGGGGGATTTTGCCCTGCTGGCACTGGTATTCCAGAACCTGATCGACAACAGCCTGAAATATACGTTTGCCGATCCGGTCAAATTAAGTGCCGATGCCCGTGCCGAAGGTGCCACATGGGTGATTGGCTATGCCGACAATGGCCCCGGCATTCCCGTGCATCTGCAGGGCAAGGCGTTTGACCTGTTCCAGCGCCTCGGTGCCGCCCAAACCGTCAGCGGGGCCGGGGTGGGGCTGGCAATGTGCCGAAAAATCATCGAACTGCACGCCGGCACGATGGTGATTGATGCGGACTATGCCGGTGGCCTGCGCTTTGAATTGCGCTTGCCGCGCGCAGCGGGCTGACGCGCCACCCGTTCAGTTCAGCGTCGGCCGCTTCTTTGGCAGGCGCACGCAAACCGTCGTGCCCCAGTCCCGGGCGCTTTCGATTTCCATCGTGCCGCCATGCATGTCAATAATCGAGGTGATGACGGCAAAGCCAAGGCCGTTGCCGCTGGCGGCCAGCTCCGAGGGGGCGACGACGCGGG
>JAYVYA010000278.1:0-8341 GCA_043784745.1 Hyphomicrobiales bacterium | reverse complement strand
CAAAAGCGCATTCTTGCGCAGCCGCATCGGCGTCGCGCCGGTATGGGCGTCCTGCCCGGTGACGGTCACTTCATACCAGCGCATGCCCTGCACGCCGGTGACAATGCCGATCATTTTGGCCTCATCCTCCAGAATCGGCCCCTGCTCGATATGCAGCTCAAACATCGCGCCCAGCCGGTGGCCCCCGGCTTTTTCTTCGCCCCGGTAGCCAATGCGGGCCAGTTCATCGCCATAGCGCAGGCCCGCCCGGTCCTGGCGCTCCCAGGCATATTCTGGCGTGAAAACACCCACGAAAACACCCGAGGCCAGCATGGCCGGGGCAAAGCGCGAGCCTTCTTCGTTGGCCCAGTTGACCAGTTCCAGCGGCGCGTGGGTCACGTAGTCCAGCGTATGCATCGTGCGCAACGCCTCCAGCCCGGCCAGCACGCCGAGCACGCCGTCAAACTTGCCGCCGGTGGGCTGGGTGTCGAGGTGGGACCCGATGCAGATGGGGTCGAGCGCATTGTCGCGCCCGGCGCGGCGGGCAAACATGTTGCCGACTTCATCAATGGTGACGGTGCAGCCCACAGCCTCGCATTGCGCTTTGAACCAGTCGCGCACCTGCCGGTCCTCGTCGCTCAGCGTCAGCCGCCGGATGCCGCCTTTGGCGGTGCCACCGATTCTGGCGGTGTCCATCAGTGAATCCCACAGGCGCTGGGGATCAATCGCGAGATTGGCGTGCATTCCGGCCTCCGGGCATTTTTTCCGCCCGGAGTATAGGCCGCTTTATTCGTAGCAGACAATCTCGCGCTCGCCGCCAAATTGCACGGCGCTGCGCCCGGCATCGCCGGTTTTGCGCCGGGCGAGGAAACGGCCACGGCGCTGGCGGGTGACACTGGTGCGGCGCACCGCCCTGTGTTCGCCCTGCGCCACGCCGCCCATCCTGTTATCAACCTCTTCAAACTGGCCGGGTGCCCGCTCCACCAGCCGCGCCTGCTCAAAAAACTGGCTCCAGCGCGTCCAGTCCGCCACAATGCTGCGGTCATCCAGCGCTTCTTCCAGCACCACGCTGAGGTCGGCATCCTGATGCACCAGCGTCACCTGATAGAAGGCGCTGCCGTCGGTTTTGGGCTGCAGCGACAGGGCCACACCGCGAAAGGCGTGGACCGGCACGGCAATGCGCATATGGATGCCTTTGTAATGCCGGGCGATGGAAATGCGGTCGGTCTCGACCACGACGCGCCGTTCGCCCCTGTCCGCACGCGCATCGGTTGCGCTCAAATGATAGGTTTGCCCCGCGCTGGCATTCATCTGTCGTGTCATTAGCTCAACCCCATACTGCCTGCGGAAGCCCCGCCATAGGTTGGATGATTGAGCGGCGGGGGCTGGAAAACCCCTAATTTCATTGGTTAAGCACTTGTAACGCCGGTGTTTTGGGCTAAATATCGGCTGTCATGACTGACCAGGGTTTTAGCAAATGACTCAAATTGTCGATATCTTTGCCCTGCACGCGGCCTTGCTGTATCTGGTTGTGCTGATTTTCATTTTCATCGGCCTCACCCTCGCCGTTGTCCGCCACCGCCGCAGCAAGCAGATCGGCATTGGCGATGGCGGCGACAGGGCCATGGCGCGCTGGGTCCGCGTCCACGGCAATTTTGTCGAAAGCGCCACATTTGGCATTCCGGCGATGTTTGGCGTGGTGCTGGCGGGGGCCGGAAGCTGGGCGGTGCATCTGGTGGCGCTGCTGTTCATCATTGGCCGCCTCGCCCTCGCCCAGGGCCTGTCCTCCAGCGCCGGTTCCAGTATCGGCCGCGCCGCCGGCATGGCGCTGACCTGGACCTCGCTGCTGGCCGCCGCCATTATCATCGTGTCGCGGGTGCTGGCGGGGTGAGGCAGCAATTCTGCAGAGGCTGCCGCTGGCGGCCTCTCCAATCCCGCATTTCAACCCGAGGCGTCTGTTTTGCCCGCATTGTTTGACGATGAATTGTTCCGGGCCATCGCCGCTTTCACGCGTGCGGCGGGCGATATTGCGCTGGGCTTTTTCGAGGCAGGCCAGCAAACCAGCGCCAGCATCGAGTACAAGGCGGGCAATTCCCCCGTCACCCTCGCCGACAAGCGGGCCGATGATTTTTTGCGCCAGCATCTGGGTGCCCTCCTGCCTTGGGCGGGCTGGCTGTCGGAAGAGACAGCTGATTCTTCTGCGCGCCTCTCGGCGGAGCGCGTATTCATTGTCGATCCCATCGATGGCACCCGCGCCTTCATCAGTGGCGACCCGCGCTGGGCGGTCTCGGTGGCGCTGGTCGAGCGCGGTGTGCCGGTCATGGCCGTGTTGCACGCCCCGGCTTTGGGCGAGACCTTTACCGCCGTGCGCGGCCATGGCGCGTGGCTGAACAATGCAATGATTCGCTCCAGTCCTCGCGCCAAGCTGGCGGGCGGACGCATTGCCGGGCCAAAGCCGTTCGCCGACCGCCTGCACCAGCACGGCTTGCGCTTTGAACCGGTGCCGAAAATTCCTTCCCTCGCCCTGCGCTTTGCCGAGGTGGCGGCAGGCCGCCTCGATGCCGCCTTTGCCAGTACAAATTCGCATGAATGGGATATTGCCGCCGCCGACCTGATATTGCATGAAGCGGGTGCGAGCCTGCTGGACCGGGATGGTGCGGTTTTGGCCTATAATCGCCCCAGCCCGCAGCACGGCATGCTGTTTGCCGCTCCAGCTGCATTGGCGGGCGGATTTGCCGCTCTGGCGCGCCAGGCCGGAGCCTGAGCCAGGCAGCGGTTTTGACGGAGAGAGATGATGAGCACGGACAGCGCGCACGAAAACCAACAATTGCTGCATCTGGTCTTTGGTGGCGAACTGGTCAAACTGGACGGCACCGAATTCCGGGATCCGGCAAAACTCGACATTGCCGGTATTTTCCCCGACTTTGCTGCCGCCCGCACCGTCTGGAAAGCCAAAGCGCAGAGGAGCGTCGACAATGCCCACATGCGCTATTTCATCGTCCATCTGCACCGCTTTCTTGACCCGGCGGGCGAGGCGCACTAGCGCTGCACCATGCTGAAAAAGTTTGGGCGGCACCCCTATGTGCAAGCCGTGCTCGCCTTCATTGCCGAGCGCTATCTGAGCCTTGTTCAGGCAACGACCCGCTTTGTCATGGAGCCGGGCGACGTGCCGGGCACGCTGGCGGCCAACCTGCCCGTCATCAACGGCTTCTGGCACGGCCAGCATATCTTTGTGCATTACGCCTGGCCCGCCGGCAAAAAACTGTCGGCTCTGGTTTCGCGCCACGGTGATGCCGAGGTCAATGCCCAGGTGCTGGCCCGGCTCGGCATTGTCCCGATTCGCGGCGCGGGCGGCAAGGCGGAGAAAATGCACCAGCACGGCGGCGTCGCCGCCACCCGCGAAATGCTGCGCACCATGGCCAGCGGCACCTCGATTGCGCTGACCGCTGATGTGCCGAAAATCGCCCGGCGCTGCGGCATTGGCATTGTCACGCTGGCGCAACTCACCGGGCGGCCAATCTTTCCCGTGGCAGTGGCCACCAAATGGCGGATTGATTTCAAATCATGGGACCGGGCCAGTTTCCCCTTGCCGTTCGGGCGCGGGGCCATGGTGCTGGGCCAGCCGGTGCATGTGGAGCGCCGCGCCACGCCCGAACAGCTGGAGACATTGCGCCAGCGGCTGGAAGACCAGCTCAACGCCATTAACGCCCGCGCCTATGCGCTGCTGGGCGAGACGGACCCCGGCTGCGGGCTGAACCGGAAACCGGCACCATGATCGCCACCCGCAACCTGTTGCCGCTCTACCGGCTGGGAACGCGCGGCTTTGGGCTGATCGCCAGGCCCTTCCTCTACTGGCGGATGACGCGCGGCAAGGAGGACGGGGAACGCCTGGCCGAGAAGACCGGCCGGCCCAGCCTCGCCCGCCCGCCAGGCCGTCTGGCCTGGCTGCATGGAGCCAGCGTCGGCGAATCAATCTCGCTGCTCCCGCTGGTGGAGCAACTGGCCGCAAGAGGCCTCAGCGTGCTGGTCACCACAGGCACCCTGTCCTCCGCGCGGATATTGGCCGGACGGCTGGGGCCAGGGGCGATGCACCAGTTCGCGCCGCTGGATGTGCCGCGTTTCATCGCCCGCTTCCTTGCCCATTGGCAGCCCGATCTGGTGCTGGTGGCCGAATCAGAGATTTGGCCCAATCTGTTTTGCGATGTTGGCCAAGCCGGGATTCCGCTGGTGCTGGTCAGCGCCCGCCTCTCCGCCCGCTCCTGTGCCCGCTGGCAACGGTTTCATGCCTCCATTGCCGCCATTTTGCAGCGCGTTGACCTCTGCCTGGCCCAGACGCAGGAGGATGGCTCGCGCCTGCTGCGTCTTGGGGCCCGCCGCGTGCAAGTCACCGGCAATCTGAAATATGATGTGCCTGCCTTGCCCGCCGACACCAGCGAGGTGGCCAGCCTTGCCGCCGCCATCGGCTCGCGCCCGGTCTGGCTCGCGGCTTCCACCCACACCGGGGAAGAGGCGCTGGTCGGGGAGGTGCATCTTGCGCTAAAAACCCGCTTCCCCAACCTGCTCACCATCATTGCGCCGCGCCACCCGCAGCGCACGCCGCAAATTGCCGCCGGGCTGGAGGCGGCGGGCCTGCGGATCGGCTTGCGCTCGCAACGGGCGGCAATTTCGGATGATCTCGACATTTACCTCGCCGACACCATGGGCGAGATGGGTCTGCTCTACCGGCTGGCCAATGTCGTCTTTGTCGGCAAATCCCTCGAAACCGGCCAGCCCCATGGCTCTGGCGGCCAAAATCCGATTGAACCAGCCAAGCTCGGCAATGCCATCCTGCACGGGCCGAGGGTGGAGAATTTCACCGAAGTCTATGCCGCGCTGGATGGTGCTGGCGCGGGGCATTGCGTTGGCGATGCGGCGGAACTGGCGGATGCACTGGAAACCCTGCTGGCGGACCGGGCGCACCTGCGCGCCATGGCCCGCGCCGCGCAGGATTGTGTCAGCGGCTTTGGCGGGGCAACGGCCAGAATCATGCAGGCGCTGGAGCCCTGCCTCATGCAAATGAATGTGGAGGATGACCGGAGCGGGGCGACAAGCCCGGCGGCGTCCGCCACGCGTGCCTGAAGGGCCAGGCCATGCCAACTTTCACCCCCCCCGAATTCTGGCACCAGCTCCCGCCAGCCTTGACGGCCCGCGCCCTGGCACCGTTGGCCGCGATATATGGGGCCATCACCGCCCGCCGGATGCAGCGCAAGGGCACAAGCCTGCCTTGCCCGGTGATCTGCATCGGCAATTTCACCGTCGGCGGCACCGGCAAGACGCCGATGGTGCAGCTGCTGGCCCGCCAGCTGCTGGCGCAGGGCTACCACCCGTTCATCCTGTCGCGCGGCTTTGGCGGGGCCGGGCAGCGCTGGCCGGTGCGGGTGGACCCGGTTAACCATGGTGCCGCGGAGGTGGGGGATGAACCCCTGCTGCTGGCCCAAACCGCCCCGGTGATCGTCTGCGCCGACCGGCTGGCCGGGGGCAGGCTGGCCTTGAGCCAGGGGGCCGATGTGTTGCTGATGGACGATGGCCTGCAAAATCCGGCGCTGGCCAAAAGCCTGAGTATTGCCATGGTGGCTGGCCAAACCGGCTTTGGCAATGGCCTTTGCCTGCCTGCCGGGCCGTTGCGTGCGCCCCTGCCTGCCCAGTGGCCGCAGGTGGCTGCGCTGGTGATTGTGGGGCAGGGCGCGGCGGGAGACCAGGCGGGGCTGGCGGCAGAGGGGGTTGGCAAGCCGGTGTTTCGCGCCCGGCTGGTGCCAGACCCGGTGTTGGCGCGCCAGCTGGCCGGGCAAAAGGTGCTGGCATTTGCCGGCATCGGGCGGCCAGCGAAATTTTTCGAAACGCTTGAATCTGTTGGCGCAAATCTGGTCAAAAGCCACAGCTTTGCCGACCACCACGTCTATACCGCAGCTGAAATCCGGCAATTGCAGGATCAGGCCATGGCCTGCGATGCCCTGCTGGTGACGACGGAAAAAGACCTGATGCGCACGGGTCGCTGGCAGGGCGCGGTGCAGCCGCTGGCCTTGCCGGTGGCGCTGGTACTGGAAGCGCCGGAGGCATTGGCGCAGCTGGTCAATGCCGCCCTCGGCAAGCGGCCGCTATAACCCGTAGCGCGGGCGTTGCAGGCGGGCTTGCGGGCTGGCATAGGCTTCCTGGCGGTCCACATCCCAGTAACGCAGATCTTCCAGCGGTATCGGCTGGTTGGTCACGGCGCAGCGCACAAAGCCGCCGGGGCGGCGCACACGATACTCGCCATCCAGATATTCAATCCCGGCCTCGGCGGCGGGTAACGGGCGACGGTCAATACGGTTCATGGAGCGGGCCTTGCCGGGGGAAAAGCGTGATAAAACTCCATAGCAAGCCTGAAGGAAAACTTCAACGAAATGAGACATGCCTGTCGCTACAGGGCAGGCAAAATTGCTATCTTGGATTTTTGGCAGGCACATCCTACTTATGCTCATAGCGGCGTTCAGCTGCTCAGACATGTGGAACAAAACCATGACCCGTTTTCTTGCACGCCTCGCCCTTTGCGCTGCCCTCGCTGTGACCATGGCTGGAGAAGCCGGGGCCAAGGCCGGGGGTGGCGGCAGCTTTGGCAGCCGCGGTGGCCGAACCTATTCTGCCCCGCCCGCCACCAGCACCGCCCCGCGCCCCGCCGCGCCTATCGAACGCTCGGCCACTCCGCAGGGGCAGCCCTCGGCCAACCAGGGCTTGCAGCGTCCGGCGACCGGCGGCTTTTTTGGCGGTGCCCTCGGGCGCGGCCTGATGGGCGGCCTGCTCGGTGCCGGGCTGTTTGGCCTGTTTGCCGGTTCCGGCCTGTTTGGCGGGCTGGGGGATCTGATGTCCTTTGTGGGTCTCGCCCTGCAGATTGGCTTGCTGGTGCTGGTGGTGCGCTTTGCCTTCAGTTTCTTCCGCCGCCGCCAGCCTGTTGCCGCCGGGATGGGTGGCGGCTTGGGGAATGGTTTGGCGGGCATGGCCGGTAGGGGCGCAGCACCCCCAGCCCCGGTCCAGGACGCAAAACTCGCCATTGGCCCCAATGATTTCAGCGTGTTCGAGCAGCGCCTGGGCGAGATCCAGACCGCTTTTGGCAATGAGGATGTGGCCCGCCTTGGCACTCTCGCCACGCCGGAAATGGCCAGCCATTTCACGGGGGAAATCGAACAGAATGTTCGCAAGGGTGTCATCAACAAGCTCGGTTCGGTAAAACTGTTGCAGGGTGACCTGTCGGAAAGCTGGCGCGAGGCCAATGGCGAATATGCCAGTGTCGCTATGCGTTTTGGCCTGATTGACGCCACCTATGACCGCGCCACCCAGCGATTGGTCGCAGGCAATGACAATGTGCCGCAGGAATCAACCGAGGTCTGGACCTTCCGCCGCCCCGCCGGCACCGGCCCCGGTGACTGGCGCCTGTCGGCGATCCAGCAGGCTTGAGCGGCAGCGTTACATCCCCTTCGCCCGCCGTATCGCCATTTCAATCAGGCTTGACACGCCGCGATCCTGAATGAGCGCGGGGTCGCAGCCCTGCCGCGAGGCAACGAGAAAGCCGTTCATGGTCAGCATGGCAACGCCGTGCGACATCGCCCAGATTTCGCTGGCAAGGTCCGCCGCCCCGCCCGCCGCCACGCCATAGTGCGCCAGCACCGCCACCACCGCCATCAACAGGGTTTCAAACGCGGCATCCGCAACCGGCGACACGGTGCCGGTTTGCGCAACCTCCCGGGCAGAAAACATCGCCGCATAAAGCCCCGGCTCGGCGCGGGCAAATGTCAGATAGCTGCGGCCCATGCGCCGGAATGCGGTAACGGCATCCGGTTTGCCATCCCCCCACGCCTGCCTTTGCTCCCCGTCAAACAAGGCAAAACCGCGCAAGGCCAATTCGTTCATCAACGCGCTTCGGTCGGCAAAGTGGCGGTAAGGTGCAGCGCCGGTCACGCCCACCCGTTTGGCCGCCTCTGCCAGGGTAAAACCGGATGGCCCGCGCTCGGCCACCAGCTCGCGCGCCGCATCAATCAGCGCCTCTTTCAGGCGGCCATGGTGGTAGGTCGGCCGATCCGGCCCGAAAAAGCGGCTTTTCATCTGCATGAAGCTGTGTAGCGCCTGGGCAGTGCGGGTGGCAAGAAAAGCCGTGCCGGATCAAGGCCGCCCGCTTGATTTCCGCCACCAGGGCCTTAATATGCCGTTAACAAGTCAGCAGCGTGCTGATCCACCGGTTTGGAGGGGTTTCGATGCCGGTATGATGGTGTCCGGGGTGGTGACAGAACAGCAGGAAGGGACGCCGCAAGGTGGCCCGCTGTCGCCGTTACTGGCGAACCTGTTGCTCGACGGA
>JAYVYA010000277.1:0-2586 GCA_043784745.1 Hyphomicrobiales bacterium | reverse complement strand
CGCCAGCCAGATATGCGTTATTTGCATAACGCTGAAACGTTTTGTTAATCAAAACGGCGGGAATATGACATAAAAATGAATAAAATCGCTGGATATGCGGCCGTCTGGCGCAATCCTTTCAAGACCAGATCTTTATTTTTGCATAGGTGCGCCGCACAATTTTAATCTGCCAGTGTGTTTCGGCACAAAATAACCCGGAAAAAAGCCAGGCTTTCCGGGACTTTGGTATTTATGAGCAGTCCATCAGCCTGCCAAACGTAGCCGAAACCATTCTCGCCTTTGCCGGCAGTCTGGCGTTTTCCCGGGTCAAGGCTGGAAAATTCAAACTGGCTATCCTTTCCCCAAGTCTGGCACGATGTGTCCAGTCCCTTCAACAAACACCGCATTTTGCGCCGGTTTTGCCCCCCTGTGGCAATTGCACCACAGTCGCGGTTGCCGATTGCGTCGATGCGCCGCGATTTGGCCCTTTACCGCGTGCGTGCACTGCACTAATCGTGGCGTTCCACAGGGACAGGCGCTTGAAGGATTTGCCATGACCGCAGCGGCGGGCTTTTTCTACCTTTTCTCCGCCATCATGATCGCCTCGGCTTTCATGGTGATTTCGGCGCGAAATCCGGTTCATTCCGTGCTGTTCCTGATTCTGGCCTTTGTCAGCGCCGCCGGCCTGTTTTTGCTGATGGGGGCGGAATTCCTCGGCATGATTCTGGTGGTTGTCTATGTCGGCGCGGTCGCCGTGCTGTTCCTGTTCGTGGTGATGATGCTGGATGTCGACTTTGCCGCGCTGAAGCAGGGGTTTCTGCAATATCTGCCAATTGGGGCCCTGATTGGCGCGATTGTGGCGATTGAGCTGGTTGGCATTGCCGGCGGCTTCTTCGTGCAGGGGCCGGGCGCAAGCGCTGCGGTCATGGCGCCGGCCAAACCCGCTGTCAGCAACACGCTGGCGCTGGGCCGGGTGCTCTACACGCAATATGTCTATTTCTTCCAGGCTGCCGGGTTCATTCTGCTTACCGCCATGGTCGGGGCGATTGTGCTGACCCTTCGCCACAAGCCGGGCCTCAAGCGCCAGGATATTTCGGCGCAAAATGCCCGGACACGCGAGACAGCGATGGATATTGTCAAGGTCAAGTCCGGGGCAGGGGTCTGATATGGTTGGCTTGACGCATTATCTCACCATTGCCGCGCTGCTGTTCACCATCGGCACCGCCGGCATCATTCTCAACCGCAAGAACATCATCATCATCCTGATGTCGGTGGAATTGATCCTGCTGTCGGTGAATATCAATCTGGTGGCTTTTTCGACCCATTCGGGGGACCTTACCGGCCAGGTCTTTGCCATTTTCATCCTGACCGTGGCAGCGGCGGAGGCTGCCATCGGCCTCGCCATTCTCGTCGGCTATTTTCGCATCCGCGGCTCGATTGCGGTTGAAGACATCAACATGATGAAGGGCTGAGCTTTGTACAGCGCAATCGTTTTCCTCCCGCTTCTCGGTTTTCTGGTTGCGGGCCTGTTTGGCCGCCAGCTTGGCGCACGCGGGGCCGAAATTGTCACGACTTCGCTGCTTGGCATCTCGGCGGTGCTGTCGTGGATTGCCTTTTTCACGGTCGGCTATGGCCATGAGGAACATGCGCAGGTGGTTCAAATCGCCAGCTGGATTCACTCCGGCGGGTTGAATGTCGACTGGTCGCTGCGCATCGACACGCTCACCGTGGTCATGCTGGTCGTGGTCAACACGGTATCGGCGCTGGTTCACCTCTATTCCATCGGCTACATGCACGAAGACCCGGCCCGCCAGCGCTTCTTTGCCTATCTGTCGCTGTTTACCTTCGCCATGCTGATGCTGGTGACGGCAGACAATCTGGTGCAGATGTTTTTTGGCTGGGAAGGGGTGGGCCTCGCCTCTTACCTCCTCATCGGCTTCTGGTATACCAGGCCCTCCGCCAATGCCGCCGCCATCAAGGCTTTTGTGGTCAACCGGGTCGGCGATTTTGGTTTTGCTCTGGGCATTTTCATGCTGTTCGCGCTGACCGGTTCGGTGACGCTGGACGAGATTTTTGCGCAAGGCCCAGGTCTGGCCGGCAAGGCCACCCATGTTTTTGGCATGGATGTCGACATTATGACCATGGTTTGTCTGCTGCTGTTCATGGGCGCGATGGGCAAGTCAGCACAATTCCTGCTCCACACCTGGCTTCCGGACGCGATGGAGGGGCCAACCCCGGTCTCGGCGCTGATCCATGCCGCCACCATGGTGACGGCGGGCGTGTTCATGGTGGCGCGCCTGTCGCCCTTGTTTGAACTGGCCCCCAATGCGCTTGGTTTCGTCACGGTCGTGGGCGGCATCACCGCTTTTTTTGCGGCGACCGTGGGGCTGGTGCAAAACGACATCAAGCGGGTGATTGCCTATTCCACCTGCTCGCAGCTCGGCTACATGTTCGTGGCTTTGGGGACAGGAGCCTATTCCGTCGGCATTTTCCACCTGTTTACCCACGCTTTTTTCAAGGCGCTGTTGTTTCTGGGCGCTGGATCAGTGATCCACGCAATGCACCACGAGCAGGACATGCGCAACATGGGCGGGTTGCGCAAAGACA
>JAYVYA010000276.1:0-6256 GCA_043784745.1 Hyphomicrobiales bacterium | reverse complement strand
ATGCGCGGACCGTTGATCACCCGGCGCAGTGCAGGCCCCTCGCTGACCGAGCGCCAGAACGCCGCAAGGTCGGGATGCAGCGCGGCACGGCGCGAGCGCCCGGTGGCAATACCCCGCCCGCTGGTGTCGCGCGCCTCATCCACCTGCGCCAGACGCCCCAGCACTTCATGCCGCGCCGCCTCGACCTCCCCGGCATCATGCACGCCGCGCAGCAGCAGATAGCCGCGTTCGGCCAATTGTTCGCGCAGCGGGATGTTGGGCCGGGTCTCGGCCAGCCGACCCAGCAAAAGCGGGGGCACCGGGCGGCCAGCAATGGTCAGCGGTGGAAAAATATGGGCGTTCATGCGGCACCGGGGGACAGCTCAAGTGGCAAGCGCAGGTTTTAGCCGAAAATTGTTGCGATTATGCTACCTGCTTCCACTGCGGCGGCTTGCCGGTGCCAGCACACTTTGCGATCAGGCAGCGGTTCAGCAATCTGGAGCGCGAACCTTCTGGTTCCCAAGTATTTTGGCACTTGCGAACCTGAAGGTTCGCGGTCGGGGGAGGGCAAAGGCCGGGCGCTTTTCGATAGTGCCAAACGGGCAATCCGGCCCCGCGACATCGGATTGGTGTAAAATACAAGCTCGCCCGGCATGGCATGTCCTCCTGAGGCCAAGCCAGCCTACCCGATTGCCGGCACCGCATCCAGTGCTCGCATCCGCTGCATCCGCTGGAGGATTTCTGCGCGCAGGCTGGCATCGCCTGGCGCAGGTTCGGGCACATCGGTAATGGTTTCAGCATCCAGCGCGGCAAGATCGCGCATCACTTTGGTCAGCACGGCGAGATCCCGCAGGGCGGCGGTGGTCGCCCCGTCCTTGAGCTGCGCTTCGATGCTCTCCAGGTTCTGCCCCGCACTCTGCCACAGCCGGGCGATAATCTGCTGCCGCGTCGGCTGGGCCGAAGGGCGCTGCCAGTGCTCCGATTTGGCGTATTTTCCTACCAACCGGGGCGACAGGCCAGTCTCCCGCGCAATATCGGCCAGCGGCATCAGGCTGGTTTCTGCCAGAGCGCGGGCCTTGGAGAGAGGGATTGCATTGTTTTTGATCATTTTCGGCGGATTCCTGGCTGGAAGAGACCGGAGGAAGCGTGGAGAAGATGGGGTGAATTGTCAAGGAATATATTCTTATAATTTATACGAACATGTGTCGGTGCTGCCGCTGGCAGCCTGCCCTGCACGATCCGCCGCCGCGCAAGAGCGCACTGGAAGTGCGCGGTCCGGGCGGGGCCACGTCCTTTCCAGCGGCTTGCTAAAACCGCCATCTCTGGGCATTGGCCACCAGAAAATCACGGAAAACCTGAACGCGGGCAACGTTTTTCATTTCTTCGGGATAGACAAAATAGCATTCCAGTTCCGGCATTTCCAACTCCGGCAAAATCTGGACAATCCCGGCGGCCCCCTCGACGAGATAATCGGGCAGGACCGCTATGCCGGCTGAACTTTCCACGGCGCGCAGCAGGGCGGTGAAATTATTGACATCCATCGCCGAATGGCGCGCCTTCTTTGCATCGCGGCTGCCTTCAGTGAGGAAATTGACGCTTTGCAGGAAGCCGGGCTGGGAGGAGGTATAGGTCAGCAGGCGGTGCTGGTCGAGATCATCCAGGGTTTGCGGCTGGCCGTGGCGCTTGAGATAATCGGCGGAGGCAACGGCGTGGAAATGCATGGTGAACAGCTTGCGCTGGATCAGGTCCGCCTGCACCGGCGCGCGGACGCGCAGGGCGACATCGGCCTCGCGCATGCCAAGGTCGAGCTCGTCATCGGTCAGGATAACGCGCAGGCGGATATCGGGATACAGTTCCAGAAACTGGCCGAGGCGCGGCGTCAGCCAATTGGTGCCAATGCCGAGGGTCGTGGTGACCTTGAGCTCGCCATTGGGCTTTTCGCGGCTGTCGGTCAGGCGGGATTTGGCGGATTCAAGCTTTTGCACCACGTCCTTGACAGTGCGCATCAGCATTTCGCCCTGCTCGGTCAGAATCAAGCCGCGCGCATGGCGGTGAAACAGCGGCACTTCGAGGTCCGCCTCCAGCGCGCTGACCTGACGGCTGACCGCCGACTGGCTGAGGCCAAGGGCTTCCCCCGCATGGGTGAACGACCCCGCATCAGCCGCCGCATGAAAAATGCGGAGCTTGTCCCAATCCACTGTCCGCTCCCCCATCCGCTCCCCAGTGCTAGCACACTAGCCTGCCATCAGGGGATTGTCGCGGACCAAATTTGAGCAGGTTCAGCCTTCCATGCCCAGCGCAGACAGGTAGAGGCTCAGGATTTCCTCCTCCTCGCGGCGCTTTTCCTTGTCCTGACGGCGCAGGGAGACGATTTTGCGGATGATCTTGATATCATAGCCGGTGCCTTTGGCCTCGGCATAGACCTCCTTGATATCCTCGGCAATCGTCCGCTTTTCTTCCTCCAGATGCTCAATGCGCTCAATAAAGGCCTTGAGATGGCCGGCGTCTACGGAATCGGTGCTCATGGGTGTGTCCTGCATGGGTAAGGCGAGTGCCGCTGGCGGGCATGGTTGAAACAAGCACACGCAATCTGTCAAGCGCCATGCGGAACCGCCAGGCATCTGCACGCCGGGCCTCATGCTGGAGCACTGACTTCCAGTCCGCCGCAACCATCCCAAAAATATTGCCCGCATGGCAGGCGAGACGCGCCCTGCGAGCGGACTGCAAGTCCGCGCTCCCGATACAAGCCTTTGCTGCCAATACGGCGAACCTATTTGCTTTGCGGACTGGGCCGCGTCCGGCTGCCAAAATGCCGCACTTCATGCACGCCTGGCAGGGCCAGCACCTCGCGCAGCGGCCCGGCGAGCCGCTCTGCCCATTGCTCCGCCTGCGCCGGCGTGCCAATCAAATCCTGCCGCACTTCGATCAACAGGCTGGCGAGGCCGCGCTTCGTGGTGTGCTCGTCCATCGTGTCGCCTTCCAGCGCGCCGTCATAGGGTTCGTTGTCCCCGATTGTCAGGCCGGGCCCCAGCGCCATCCGCGCCATGAAGGGCAGGGGCAGGCGGGGGTCACTGTCCCACAGCACCGCTACCTGCCACGGACGGGCGATGCCCTTCCAGGCATGGGTCATGGAATGGATCGAGAGGATGGCGGGGACTTTGCCGGTGGAGAGCATGGCGTCAATCTGCGCGCTCACGGCGATGCGGTAGGGCCGCCAGTAATTTTCGACCCGGCGGGCGATTTCCGCCGCATCCGCATCGCGATTGCCCGGGATGATTGCCCCGTCCGACAGGCGCATGACCAGCGTCGGATCATCCTCGCCGCGATTGGGATCAATCAGCAGGCGCGAGAAAGTGGTGAGGATGGCGGGGGCATCAAATATTCTCGCCAGATGGCGGGTGACATGGGCCGCGCCAATGTCATAAGCGATATGGCGGTGAAAGGCGCTGGCGGGCAGGCCAAGATCACCGTAACACGCGGGCAGGGACGGGCGGGCGTGGTCGCACAGGAAGAGCACGCCGCCCCCGTTGCGTCCGGGGATGATTTCAACCGGTTCGAAAGTGTCGGCAATTTCGGTCGTTTTGCGGGCCATTGCGCTGCTTTGCCGGGGAAAGCTGGCAGGATAGTGACGCGGGGCTGAAACTGCCATAGAAATTTGTGCCCCGCTGCCCGTCATGGAATCAAATGTCCTCCTCCCCTCCTGCCCCTCCGCAAGGCTCGGCCCTGCCAGCCTTCATCGCCCTTGTCGCCTCGGCCATTGCCATGAGCATTTCCCCGGTTTTTGTGCGGCTGGCAGATGTCGGGCCTTATACTTCGGCGTTCTGGCGGGTGGCGCTGGCACTGCCATTGCTGTTTGCATGGGCCAAGGCTGACAGGGCAGCGGCTCCGGTCCGGAAGTTCCAATGGCCAGTTATCCTCTCCGGGCTGGCTTTTGCGGGCGACCTGCTTTTCTGGCACCTGTCGGTCGTGCATACCAGCGTCGCCAATGCTACCTTCTTTGCCACCACCGCGCCGGTCTGGGTGGCGATTTTCGGCTGGCTGCTGTTTGCCCGCAAGGTCAGCGCGATGGTATTGCTGGGGTTATCGCTGTGCCTGCTTGGCGGGGCGGCGCTGGTGGCGCAGAGTTTTGCCCTCGACCGCCTGCGGGTATCGGGCGACATGTTCGGCCTGTGCACAGCGGTGTTTTTCGGTCTGTATTTTCTGGCGGTCGGCCGCGCCCGCGAAAAAGTTGGGGCAGCACAGGTGACGTTTGAACTCTCGGTGGTGACCGCCCTGGTGCTGCTGGGCGTAGCGCTGGCGTTTGAAGGCAAGTTTTGGCCCGCCACCCTGCAAGGCTGGCTGGCAGTCATGGGCATGGCCTTCATCAGCCATGCAGGCGGGCAGGGCCTGCTGTCCATTGCGCTGGGGCGTCTGCCCGCGATGTTCGCCTCGCTGGTGATCTTTCTGGAGGCCATTGCAGCGGCGACTTTTGGCTGGCTTATTCTGGACGAGGCCGTCAGCCTGGTGCAGGCGATGGGCGGGCTGCTGATTCTGGCCGGAATTTTTGTGGCAAGGCCAAGGGGGGAGCCTTGATGCAAGGCATCTTTGCCGCATTTCCCGGTAGCGCAAAAGCCTGTCGCCTGTCATAACTCCGCCAGTCCAAATGTTTCCATTTCGGTGTTTTTGCGCTTTCATGAAAAATCGCCTGCTGTTCCTTCTGTCCATGCTGCTGCTCGCCGGGCTGTGCCTGCCCGCCAGGGCGGATTTCCGATTGTGCAACAATTCCACCGGCCGCGTCAGCCTGTCCATCGCCTACACCGACGGCCAGACCTGGGTGACCGAGGGCTGGTGGAACCTGAAGGCTTCGGCTTGCGAGACGGTGCTGCGCGGGCCGCTGGCGGCGCAATTCTACTATGTCTATGGCATGGACGAGCGCGGCGGCGAATGGAAAGGCCGCGCCTTCATGTGCACGAAGGATCATGAATTCCGCATCGAAGGCCGCGAGGATTGTTTTGCCCGCGGCTTTGACCGCACCGGCTTTTTCGAGATTGACACCGGCAAAGATGCCAAAAACTGGACCGTGCAACTGACTGATCCGGCACAGGCACCCGCAGGTGCCGGGCAGGATACGCCGGGAAACAATCCATCCCAGCCCGCCCCCAAGTGAATGAAGCGAGACCCTGATGAGACGCCAGCGCCGTGTGAAGATTCTTGCGACGCTTGGTCCCGCTTCCGCCGACCGGGCGATGCTGGCCAAGCTGTTTGCGGCCGGAGCGGATGTCTTCCGCATCAACATGAGCCATTCCAGCCATGATGCCATGCGCGAGCGCATCCGGATGATCCGCTCGCTGGAGGCTGATTTTGGCCGAACCATCGGCATTCTCGTTGATTTGCAGGGGCCCAAACTGCGGGTCGGCATGTTTGCCGACGGCGGGGTTGATCTGGTGAAGGGCGCGACCTTCGTGATGGACTCGGACCCTGCGCCGGGGGACGCGACCCGCGTGCACTTGCCCCATCCCGAAATTCTGAAGGCCTTGCGTCCCGGCCATGTCGTGCTGATCGACGATGGCAAGGTAAAACTGTATATTACCGAGGCCGAGCCGGCGCGCGCGGTCGCCAAGGTGGATGTGGCCGGGCGCATCTCCAACAAGAAGGGCGTCAGCCTGCCCGATACCGAAATCCCGACCTCGGCCATGACCCCCAAGGACCGCTCGGACCTGGATGCGGCGCTGAACGAGGGGGTGGACTGGATTGCCGTCTCCTTCGTCCAGCGTCCGGAAGATGTGGCGGAAGTCAAGAAAATCGCGCGCGGGCGGGCCTTGGTGCTCTCCAAAATCGAGAAACCGCAGGCCATCGCCCGGCTCGAGGAGATTGTCGAAATTTCCGACGCCATCATGGTAGCGCGCGGCGACCTGGGGGTGGAAATGCCGCTGGAAAAAGTGCCGGGCCTGCAAAAGCGGATGATCCGCCTCGCCCGCCGCCTTGGCAAGCCGGTGGTGGTGGCTACGCAAATGCTGGAATCGATGATCACTTCGCCGGTGCCGACCCGCGCCGAAGTCTCGGATGTCGCCACGGCCGTGTTCGAGGGGGCGGATGCGATCATGCTCTCAGCTGAAAGCGCCGCCGGGCAATTCCCGGTGGAGGCCGTCGCGACCATGAACCGGATTGCCGAGGAAGTGTAATGCGACGCCAATTACCTGGGCATCATCACCGCCCAACGCCCGGTGGCCGAGGCGACGGGCGCCGACGCCATCGCCTATGCCGCCCGCGACATTGCCGAGACGCTGGATTTGAAGGC
>JAYVYA010000275.1:0-3731 GCA_043784745.1 Hyphomicrobiales bacterium | reverse complement strand
CCGTCACCGGCCGCGCCGCCTGGAACCGCCTGTTTGACGAGACCATCGCCGCCCTGCGCTTCCGCGTCAAAACCAGGGAACTGACTCTGGAGCCGGTGCTGAACCTGATGCAGGACCCCTCCGAAGCGGTGCGGCGCGAGGCTTCCAACGCCATTGCCAAAACGCTGAAGGCCAATCTGCGCACCTTTACCCTCATCACCAACACCCTGGCCAAGGACAAGGACATTGGCGACACCTGGCGCGGCTTCAGGGATGTGGCGGAAAGCCGCCATCTCTCCAACCGCGTCGAGCCGGAAGTGGTCGATGCGCTGGTCAGCGCCGTCCATGCCGCCTATCCGCGCCTGTCGCACCGCTATTACAAGCTCAAGGCCAAATGGTTCGGCAAGGACCAGCTGGAGCATTGGGATCGCAATGCGCCGCTGCCCAATGTGCCGGCCAAAGTCTATCCGTGGAACGAGGCGCGCGACACGGTGCTGGAAGCCTATGGCGAATTCTCGCCAAAACTCTCCGGCATTGCCAAGCGGTTTTTTGACGAGAAATGGATTGACGCCCCGGTGCGGCCCGGCAAATCACCGGGCGCATTCGCCCACCCCACCGTGCCCTCCGCCCACCCCTATGTGCTGCTGAATTATCAGGGCAAGCCGCGCGATGTGATGACGCTGGCGCATGAGCTGGGCCATGGCGTGCACCAGGTGCTGGCCGCCCATAATGGAGCACTGATGGCCCCGACGCCGCTGACTTTGGCCGAAACCGCCTCGGTCTTTGGCGAGATGCTGACCTTCCGCGCCCTGCTGGCCAAAACCACCAGCAAAGCCGGGCGCCACGCCATGCTGGCCTCAAAAGTCGAGGACATGCTCAACACCGTGGTGCGGCAGATCGCGTTCTATACGTTCGAGCGCCGCCTGCATGAAGCACGCCGGGCAGGCGAACTCACCTCGGACCAGATTTGCGACATCTGGATGAGCGTGCAGGCCGAGAGCCTTGGCCCGTCGATCCGCTTCAACCCCGGCTACGAAACTTTTTGGGCCTATATCCCGCATTTCGTCCACTCGCCCTTCTACGTCTACGCTTATGCCTTTGGTGATTGCCTGGTGAACTCGCTGTACGGCGTCTACGAGAATGCCCGCGAAGGCTTTGCCGAACGCTATTTCGCGCTGTTGTCGGCCGGCGGCACCAAGCACCATTCCGAACTGCTGAAGCCGTTCGGGCTGGATGCGCGGGACCCGGCGTTCTGGCAGATCGGGCTGAAGATGATTGAAGGGATGATTGAGGAACTGGAGGAGTAGGGTCAGGCGTTTTGAGACTAAAGTATTGACCTTCCTCTCCATTGCGCCGGGCTCCCCCCATCAGCCACTGCGGCCGGTCGTGTTCAGAGCCCGCAAGAAGTAACGGCAAGGCGATGATTGGCCGGGCGCGGCAATGCCCGGTCAACCCAGCTGAAACCGCCCAAAGCGGTGCAGCGCCTCCTCCACCACCACCTTGTGTTCGCCCGCCTCACCCTTGCCCACCCAGCTCCATTGCTGCACCTGCAACGCCTGTTTCTGGCGGTCGGCTTTCAGGTCGATGGCGGCGATGATTTCGTTGCCGAGCAGGATTGGCACGGCAAAATAGCCCATCACGCGCTTTTCCTTCGGCAGGTAGGCCTCAAACCGGTGCCCGTAATTGAAGAAGCTTTTGAGGCGTTCGCGCTGGATGACGAGGGGATCAAACGGCGAGAGAATATGGACCAGATCGCTGGCGGCCACCGCCGGGCAGTCGAGCGTCTGCGGCTCGGCCCAGTGCAATTGCCTGCCAGCGCCTTCAATCTGCACGGCCTGCAATTTCCGGCGCTTGACCCGCGCCTCGATCAATTGCCGGATGGCCACCTTGCGTCCGGGATCAAGGTGGCAGATGGAATCCACGCTGACGACTGCCTGCGTGCGCAGGGCCCGGTCCAGCAAATAGTCGAGATGCTGCTTGCCGGTCGCGGGTTTTGGCGGCTTGTCCCAGCCAAAGTGCCGGTGCATCACTTCATAGGTTTTCAGCATGCCCTTGCGCTCGCTCACCGCCAGCGCGCCGTTGAAAAACGCAAGTTGCAGCGCGCGTTTGGACGGTTTGCGGCTGGCCCAGGCGTGGTCCTTTTCCACCAGCACGTCATCGTCAATGTCGCGGATGCTCAGGGCACCCCCGCGCTCCACCAGGTCCAAAATCCTGGCCAGATCCGCCGGTGTCACCGGGCTGAACCAGCTTTTGGGGGCCAGCCGGTGGCGCTTCATGTCGGCAACAAAGAATTTCAGGTCCCGCACTGGCACATAGGACAGGGCATGGGTCCAGTATTCAAACACAGTCTTGCCGATTGTCTGGGCGTGGTGCAGGTGTTCGCGGCGATAATCGGGAATGCGGGTGTGCAGAATGTGGTGGTGGCAGCGCTCGATGACATGGATCGTGTCAATCTGGACATAGCCCAGATGCTCGATCGCCAGACGCGTCGCCTCCGGCCCCGCGCCAAAGAGGGCGGGCACATGCAGGTTTTGGGCTTCCAGCCAGCGGTTGCGGGCGCTGGCTTGAGAGAGAACCCTCGCGGCCCCCGACGGTTTTGACATATCAGATCATCCGGCTCTGAAGGATTGGCGTTTTAGCCGCACCAGTCTGGCGCAAGGCGTCGCCAAACGCAAAAAAGGGGACGCGGCCCGCGTCCCCTTCGCGCTTGTTGGCACAGCCCGGACCGGGCTGGCGTCAGTTGACCTTCTTGCCATCTGCGCCGAACTGCTTGAGATAGGCGACCAAATTGTCAATATCCGTTTCGCTGCTCAGCCCGACGAAGACCATTTTGGTGCCGGGGATTTTGGCTTTCGGATTCTTGATATATTCGCGGAACGTCGCCTCATCCCAGGTCAGGCCGGAATTCTTGTTGGCATCGGAATAATTATACCCCTCGACCGTGCCGGTCTTGCGGCCGATCAGGCCGTTCAGCACGGGGCCAACGGCATTTTTGGCGCCTTCCCCGACCTGGTGGCACGCCTTGCACTTCAAAAACACTTTTTCGCCCAGTGCCGCATCGCCATCCGCTGCCAGGACAAACCCGGTATTGAGGGCAAAAAACGCAGCAGCAACAAGGCTGGCCAGCTTGAAACTAGAGGACATATGTTCACTCCCGGGCGTTGGTTTTATGCTGCCGAACGGCTGGCATTCAGGGTTGATTCCAGAGGGGCAGGCAAACATCAAGTGCGACCTTATGCTTGCATTACCCGCTTTCAATTATGGTAGACCTGCTAAAAATAGCAAGTCCCGCAGGGCTTGGCGGCTTCACAGGCCGTTGATCAAATCAGGGCAGGACCTTTATGCCGCATCCCATTCGCGTGTGTCTCATAACGATGCTGGCTGTGGTCGCCCTTGCCGCCCCGGCACAGGCCGCCGACAAAATCCGCCTTGCCATCCAGAAGACCGGCTCGCTGGCCTGGGAACTGGATATTATCAAGGGGCGCGGCCTGGACAAGGCAGCGGGGCTGGAGCTGGAAATTGTCGAGCTGGCCAGCCCCGAAGCGGGCAAGATTGCGCTGCGCGGCGGTTCGGCGGATATGATTGTCAGCGACTGGCTGTGGGTTTCGCGCGAGCGCGGGCTGGGAGCCGATTTGGTGTTTGCCCCCTATTCCTCGACCATTGGGGCCGTGATGGTGCCAGGCAATTCAGCCATTGCCGACCTTGCCGGCCTCCGGGGCAAGAAGATCGGCGTGGCTGGCGGGGCCATCGAC
>JAYVYA010000274.1:0-2732 GCA_043784745.1 Hyphomicrobiales bacterium | reverse complement strand
CGGCTTTGCCGCGTCAGAAACTCGGTATTGGGCCTCCCGTTAAAAACAGCAAGAATATGGAAATATGGGC
The DNA here is from genome assembly GCA_043784745.1 of Hyphomicrobiales bacterium. Lineage (GTDB taxonomy): Bacteria > Pseudomonadota > Alphaproteobacteria > Rhizobiales > Beijerinckiaceae > JAYVYA01. The sequence continues at coordinate 2,662 of JAYVYA010000274.1, read as the reverse complement.
TTAGATATGTTATCTCGCTATCAAATTTAAGTATTTTTTTTGTTGACCTGAGATACGTGAAAATCATAAAATCAATCAGTCCTACGGCATAATTTGATTATGGCCCTTGCCAGACGTTTCCACTTCATGTCTAAATACGTTATGTTAACGATTCTGGATTTGTTGCAATGCGCCAACTTGGAAAAAGCAAGGCTTCCGAATATTTAATTGCGCGGCATGGCGTGCCCGTTAGCAAGGCACGCCTCACCGGCGACCGCCTCGCCGGGGCCCAGAAGCGACTGCTGATTGTATCAAACCATGTGCTGCCCGCAGCTCTGAAACTAGTGGCGGCACTCCAGATCGCCATCGATTGCGATCGTCACGACATCGAAATTATGGGAAAGGTGAGGGACGGTGTGACCCTTGCAAATCCGCGCATGGCCGGTCCGCTTCTGCCGCGGCAGTTGAACTATGCACTGCGGAACATTGATTGCGGTTCTGTTTTGAAATTCAAGCTTCCGGTATGGGGCGCTCTCGACCTCGAAGGGGTCGTCGAATCGATCAGCCAGATTTTGGAAAAAGACATCACGGCCGTAGCGGAAGCGCCGGGCACCGGGAGTTTTGGCGCCTGGCTGGACACCGCCAAGGCAAGGCAGAAAGCCTGTGTCAAAGGCATCAGGACTGGTGCTTACAACTTGCCACCGGGCACGCTGCCGATAAATCAATGGCTGCGGCTGGCCGGTTACCAGCATCCGTTGCCGATGGTGGTAGCCGATTCAGAGGGGGGGTCCATCGAAGCGCGGATCGAATTGGTGGCCACAGAGATCAGCCTGATTCCAATCACCCAGGCTTCCGTTACATCAGTGCCCGATCATTGGCATGCGCTGGTCGTGATTGGGAGCGAGGATTTGCGCTCCCTGGCAATTGCCCTGCAGGCAGTCGCCACCAAAGCACGGATCGACGGCGGGATGATTGTGGTGGTTGCAAAGAAGACGGACATGAACCTGATGATCCATGGGCTGCTGCCGCAAATCTGCGCGGGGTGTCACGCCAAGGTGGTTGCGGAAGCCAAGGGCTTGCCGGAAGCGGTCCATCTTCTGGTGACCGACGCGGATGTGATGCATCCGTTGAGTTTGACCACCCCATGGAACCTGGCCTCGGTGGTCGCGGTCGGTCAGCTCCGGCACAATCGCAATGGATTGTGGCACACGAGCCTGATGCGGATGCTGGCAGCATTCGGCGCGCCTACCCTGGTCGTGGGCAGCGCCGCTAATGCCAAGGCGCGGGTCGAGAACGCTCCACCTGAAGTCGCAGTCAAATCGTTGCAGAAGCAGGGTCGGATTGCCAATCCTCCCACGCGCAAATGGGCTCGTGTGACATAGGCTATATGCTTGGAACCGGCAGTAAAATGCGAGCTTGAACGTCAATTTAGGACCTCACCCCAGGAGAAATGGAGATCGGAAATGAAGGGAACAAGCAAAGCCGCCATTATTATGGCTCAGGCAACTGAAATTCCGCGTATTGCGGTTATTGTATTGGAGGGGAAGGGTGGTGTCGGAAAGACATTGTTGGCCATGGTCGTGACCGCAATGATGCGGGAATATGGGAAAAACGTTTTCATCTTGGATACCGACACCACTAATAGTTCGACGTTTGAGATGGAGCCGGGCACAAAAATGGCGGACTTTTCCAAAATTGAGGTGCGCGGAATCCTCGACCGAGCGATCAAAATGATGAGTTTGGGCCAATTCGCCCATCTGGTGATGGATTCAGGGGCGCGGGATGAGTCCGCCATTGAGGTTTATCTGCCGTGGTTCGAAAACAAGTTGCGGAAAATCGGTGTGCAGCTAGTCATTGTGAGGCCTATCACCTCGGCGTCCTTTGTTCAGCGCCGTGCATCTGAATTTGCAGAGCGCAACCCGGCGATCCCAGTTGTTTTTGCCTGCAATCTTGGCCAGGGCCGCAACAAGCAAATGTTCGAACGTTGGCACGGAAGCGATATCCGGGCGGCTGCATTGGCATCGGGGGTCGTTGAATTCGATTTTGCCGATGCAGGTGTCCGCTGGTCGGATGAGGCGAACGGCCTTGGCCTCACCTTGGCAGATGTGGCGCTTGCGAACTTCAGCAAGTCGCCGGAGGGTGCTGAAATCGCCGCAGCCGAATTTGATGATGACACCCAGGCCTGGATTGCCCTGTGGCTCAGCGAGGCTGTCGAGGCCGTCCGCGACGCGATTTTTGCCGCCATCGCCAACCGGAAATCCTGAATGTCCAATCGTTTCAGCAGACGCGCAATGGAACTGGTCGACGCCGGTGCAAAACCCTCCCGGCACAGGCCCCGGGAGGCGGCTCCCCTTGTCGCAACGAGAAAGGGGCTGGTGGTCACTGCCGCAATCTCGTCGATTTCGACCGTCACTTTCCTGGCTATCGGAATGGTCATGTTTGATATTCGCATGGGAGGCGGCAGTGATCTCGCGCTGGCGCATCGACTCCAAGCCATCGCACCAGGCATTGCCGCAGCGGGGCCTGCCGAACTATCGATGTATGGAGCATTGGACTTGCGGCAGCTGGCGTCGATCGTTCAAGTTCTTGAGCCACAGGTGCCAGTCGATGATGGCAGCTGGCTCGCGAAACCGGATTGGAAAAAATCCGTCCCCCTGATCGATCCTGACCGCCGCCAGGCTTT
>JAYVYA010000273.1:0-3583 GCA_043784745.1 Hyphomicrobiales bacterium | reverse complement strand
GCCAGCCGGCTTTTTTGGGTGGTGCGTCCGGAGGCACGCAACAGCGTTTCCAGCACCGCATGTTCGCGCGGGGTCAACGCCAGTTGCGCGCCATTGAGGGTGAAGGCCCGCCCGTTGGAATCAAACGCCAGCGGCCCAAACTCCATCAGCACCGTTGTGGCCGACTGGCCCCGGCGCAGCAGGGCGCGGATGCGGGCCTCCAGCTCGTTAATGTCAAACGGCTTGGCCAGATAATCATCCGCTCCCGCATCCAGCCCCGCTACCCGGCTGGCAATGCTGTCACTGGCGGTGAGAATCAGCACCGGCGTGCTGCGCCCGCGCTGGCGCAGGTGCTTGAGCACATCAAGGCCGCCCATGCGCGGCAAGGAGAGGTCGAGGATCACCAGCGCATAATCCTGCATGGCCAGCGCCTCATCCGCCGCCTCGCCGTCCAGCACACAATCAATCACGTAATTGTCACGCCGCAGCAGGCGGGCGAGCCAGCTGGAGAGTTCAGGATTGTCTTCGGCGAGGAGGATGCGCATGGCCCATTCCGGTTTGCATGACAATGTGCACCCCCCGCGCCGCCTGTCAAAACCGGGGTTGCGGGCTTGTGCCTGCGCCTGTAGGGAATTGGCCAGTCCAGAAGAAAGTCTTTACCCTTGGCCGCCGCCCAACCCGCCTCGCTCACCCAGTTTGTCACCCCGCTTGCCGCCGGTGCCTATGTCACCAGCGCGGCTTTTCTGGACGGCACGCCGGTGCTGGCGCTGGGGGATGGCACCTTGCTGCTGGCGCAAACCGGCGGCACCAAAACCCTGGAAGCCCACCCCGGGGCCGCCATCCTCAACGGCGCCTGCAACCATTCGGTGCTGGTCACCGGTGGCGATGACGGGCGGGTGGTGCTGACCGATGCGGCGGGCCAGATGAGTCTGGCCGGCCATGAGAAAGGCCGCTGGATTGATGCGATAGCCCTGCGCGCCGATGGTGCCATTGCCTGGGCAGCCGGGAAGACGGTGCGCGCCCGCGATGCCAAAGGCGAGATCAAAACCTGGGAGGCGGCCTTTGGCGTGCGCGGGCTGGCCTTTTTCGCCAAAGGCTACCGCCTCGCCGCCGCCCATTACAACGGCGTCTCGCTGTGGTTTCCCAATGCGGCGGCAATGCCCGAAAAGCTGGAATGGAAAGGCTCGCACCTCGATGTCACCGTCTCCCCCGACGGGCGCATGGTGGTTTCCTCCATGCAGGAGAACAATCTGCACGGCTGGCGGCTGGATGACCGGAAAGACATGCGGATGTCGGGCTATCCCGCCAAGACCCGCTCCACATCCTGGTCGGGCGATGGCGACTGGCTCGCAACCTCGGGGGCCGACGCCTGCATCGTCTGGCCGTTCCAGGGCAAGGATGGCCCCATGGGCAAAAAGCCGAGGGAATGCGGCCTGCGGGAATCGCGGATATCCAGGGTGGCGTTTCACCCCCGCACCCTGGTGGTTGCCATGGGCTATGAGGACGGCTGGGTGCTGCTGTGCCGCCTGACCGACGCCGCCGAACTCCTGGTGCGGGCCCGCCGCGAGGGGGACAGCACAGCCGCGATTTCGGCGCTGGCCTGGAGCGCGGATGGTTCACGGCTGGTGTTCGGAACGGTGGACGGCGAGGCGGGTGTGCTGCATTTGCCAAAATAGGCTATGATGCCTTTTTTATGGAAGGAGCTTCACCATGTCAGGTTATCACGGGAAATTCGTCTGGTACGACGCCATGACCAGCGATCTGAAAGCGGCGGAAACCTTCTACAAGGCCGTTATCGGCTGGAACATGGTTGATGCCGGCATGCCCGACCGGAGATACACCCTTTTGTCGGCCGGGGCGGTGATGGTCGGGGGCCTGATGCCGGTTCCCGAAGGCGTCGACGCAAAGCCCTGCTGGTTCGGCTATATTGGCGTGGATGATGTGGATGAATATGCGGCGCGGGTGGTCAAGGCCGGCGGCGCGATTCACCGGGAGCCTTCGGACATCCCCAATGTCGGGCGCTTTGCCATGGCAGCCGATCCGCACGGGGCGGTGTTCATTTTGTTCAAGGGTACTGGCTCCCAAGCGCCTGCTTCGCCAGCACCCGGCACGCCCGGCCATATCGGCTGGCATGAACTGCATGCGGGCAGTATGGAGAGTGATTTTGCTTTTTATGAAAGCCTGTTTGGCTGGACCAAAGCCGAAGCCATCGACATGGGGCCGATGGGCACCTACCAGCTGTTCGCCACCGGCGGCGCGCCGGTGGGCGGCATGATGAATAAAATGCCGCAAATCGCGCACCCGTTCTGGCTGTATTACTTTAATGTCGATGCCGTCAGCGCGGGCATTGACCGCGTCGCCAAAGCGGGCGGCAAGCTGCTGATGGGGCCGCAGGAAGTGCCCGGCGGCATGTGGATTGCCCAGTGCCTTGATCCGCAGGGCGCGATGTTCGCCATCTTGTCAAGCCAGCGCTGACGCAGCCGCAACCCTCTCCCGCCAGCGGGAGAGGGTTTTGGCCCCGGCATTTTTATGTCACTATCGCGGAATAAACCCGTAGCGTTGCCACTCAGGGAAGCTCAATGAACATCGCCGACATCCGCGCCAAAGCCTTTGCCATGCCGCTGACCAGCCCGTCCTTCCCGCCCGGCCCCTACCGGTTCTACAACCGGGAATATATTATCATCACCTACAAAACCGACATGGACGCTTTGCGCGCCGTCGTGCCTGAGCCGCTGGAAATTGTCGATCCGCTGGTGAAATACGAGTTTATCCGGATGCCCGACTCAACCGGCTTTGGCGATTATACCGAGACCGGACAGGTGATTCCCGTGCGCTACAAGGGTGTCGATGGCGGTTATGTCCATTCGATGTTTCTGGATGATGATGCGCCGATTTCAGGCGGGCGCGAAATCTGGGGCTTTCCAAAGAAATTCGCCAATCCAAAAATCTCGCATGAAGGCGAGGTGATTGTCGGCACGCTGGATTACGGCTCGGTGCGGGTCGCCACCGGCACCATGGGCTACAAGCACAGGATCATCCCCGATACCTCGCATCTGCTGGCCTCGCTGAAGTCTCCCAGCTTCCTGATCAAAATCATTCCCCATGTCGATGGCACGGCGCGGGTGTGCGAGCTGGTGCGCTACTATCTGGAGGACATCCAGATCAAGGGGGCCTGGACCGCCCCCGCCGCGCTGGAATTGCACCAGCATGTGATGGCCGATGTCGCCCGGCTGCCGGTGCGCGAAATCGTCTCCGCCACCCACTTTATTGCGGATTTGACGCTCGGGCTGGGGGAAGTCATGTTTGATTATCTCGACCCGAACGCCACGGTGTAACATGTTGTTGGCCCGCACCCTCTCGGTTGTCATTGGCCTGATGATCGGCGGGAGTGCGTCGCAATTGCCGGAATTTGCCCAGCAATACCGCCAAAGGCTTGGCGGGGCGGTGGACGAACTGAAAGCCGCCGTCTCCGTCTTTGATGCCGACAGCAGCAAGGCCGGACTGACGCGCGAGGCCGGCTTGGAGCGCCTGCGCAATGACCCGGACAGATTTGTGCAAAACCGCGGTGCCCAGATGCAATCCACCCTCGCCCGCGTCACCCGCC
>JAYVYA010000272.1:0-3012 GCA_043784745.1 Hyphomicrobiales bacterium | reverse complement strand
ACGGCGAGGGTGGTGCCGGAGCCGCAGAAGAAATCGGCGACGAGATCGCCGGGGTTGGAAGAGGCGGCGATGATGCGTTCGAGGAGAGCTTCGGGTTTTTGGGTGGCGTATCCAATAAGTTCTGCAGATTGGTTATGTATTTTATTGAGGTCAGTCCAAATATCTTGCAATACCATGCCTTCATATTCATCCTCATAGCGCTTCAATCGCGGGACACCTTTTTTTGGCCAATGTATCCGACCTTCCAAATCTAATCTATCCAACTCCTCATGCGATTTTGCCCAGTGTCGTCCTGTAATTGCAGGATTAATTCCACGCCAAGGCTTTCCTGATGGACCATCTTTTGTAAGACCGGGAGCACTCAAGGATATTCTTTGATACCGTTTTTTGACGTTTTCGTCAAATTGGTCAAAAAACAGCGCAATATATTCTGGGTCTGGTGCTTGACGTATCGTATTCCAAGTCCATCGGTCAGATTTTGTGTAAAATAATATATTGTCATGAATTATTCCGCAACGATTGGAATCGCTATGCGCAAATGCTCTGCGCCAAGTAATCTCGTTTTGGTGGTATTTTTTTCCAAATATCTCGTCGATAACATGTCTAACATAATGATTAACATTCGGTCCAACATGGACAAATATAGATCCATCGTCCGAAATCAAATTGTGAATTGTCAACAAGCGCTCGTGAAGCATCGCGACGTATGAGTCGCTACCTTTACCCCAAGTATCTCGGTAAGCAATATCTTCTATTACCGTAGGCGACTTTTCTAAAAGCTCGCCTTCTCCCACCTCAATATCAAACGAAAAATCTGCCCCCACATCAAACGGCGGATCGATATAGACCAGCTTCAGCCCGCCCGCGTCCTCGATTTGCTTGCGCAGCGGCCCGTTTTTTAAGCTTGCCAACACCAGCTTGTTGTCGCCCCAGATCAGCTTGTTCGACCACCCGCCCGATTGCCGCCCCGACGCCCCCACCTGGAACAAATCCGCCACCTGCCCCGTCGCCTCGGCCCGCGGCTCGTCAATCTGCTCGATCGTCTGGAACGGCAACACCACATTGGTGACCTCGGACGTTTTCCCCGGCCAGATCAGCTCCGTCTCCCGTGGCTCCGCAAACAGCCGCCACCGGTACTTGTCCGGCAATGGCTGTCCCGCCGCCACCAGCCGCACAACCTCGTCCTTCTCGTCATCGCTCAAATTCATGCTGATCGCCTCTGCCTCCGTTGAAGCACAGACAGGCCAGATTCGGCAATGTCACGCACGGTTTCAGTCCGTATAAATCTGGCCGTTGATGCCAATTTGGTTCAGCAGAGTGTCTATGACACGGAAGACACGGGGCCCGCGTCCTGCGCTTGTTCATTCGCCGGTGCCTTGAAGCCGCTGTTCTTATTGCCGGTTTGAATGGGAATGGAATTTTTCAGGCATTCTTCTCTTACTTTGGTCATCCAGCTTTCATACCAGCCCCATTGTGTGCCAAAAATTACGGCTCCGAAGCCTTTGGCCGGATTTTTACCGCCAAGTTTTTTCCAAAGTTCGAAATGCTGGTGCATCGTGAATAATTTGAAGCCTTCCGCCTGCATTTTTGCTACAATTTCCTTCGGGAGGTACTTTTTCTTTTCAACTTCCTTGACCGCCATGACATTGATTGCGGTAGCCATTTCGCTGCCGAGTGGCACAAATTCAACTGCAAAATCCGAACTTGACGCTCGGTTCGCGAGGCGGGGCACCATGAAAACCCGAAACGCGAAACGTTGGTCCTCCCGCTGCTCCTTGGTCAGTCGTTGGTCAAAAGCGTCCATCATGGCTTCAATATGGCCGGGAAGATTGCCAGCTTTTTTTAGGAGTGCCCGCTGGTCTGGGCTAAATGATACAAATTGAAGAGCGATAGGCAATCGGCGCTCAAGTGCAAATTGTGGGCCGAAAAGCTGTTTTATGGCATCATTGAAATTGATGCAGCACGCTTGCAGCTTTGCACTAACGCCATCGTCAATCCGGTTTGTTGACCGGTGCTCAATTTCATTCCGCAATTCTATGAGGAAGGCCAGATTGTCTTTTGTTCCTTTGTCTAAAGGGCAACGTGCATGCGTTAGACAATGCGACAGTTCCCAATACTTGTCGGCACCGCTTGGCGTTTTGTGGACAACCTTTTCACCTGCTTTATTCTCTGTGTGTCGATAATCAATGCCCTCGCGCTTGAACCACGCATGATGCAGGTAAGTCCAGCTGATGATCGCGGTGACTATAAAAAGTTCGGCGCGGAATGTTAGGCCAGCGCTGTTGAAAGTATGGACGGCGGCAATCATCGCCTCGCGGGCCTTGATCAAAAGCTCGTCGCCCCGGAGATGCAGTCCGGTTTCAGAGTCAAGCTCCGGCCAGGCAGCAAGAAAGCCTTCCAGTTCATCTGGTGAGGCGGTATCCTTGGCGGCGTGTTTTTTACCGCTTCGGATTTCGCCAATATTCCGATGGTTGATGGACCGGTTCGGTCGGGTGAAATACGCGAGAATATCCTGATCGCTTCGCCCCCGCCCGTCAGCGATCATCGCTTTCACCAGCGTGATTTCCCATTCCTCAAGTTTGTTGCCTCGTTTCCGAACCGGCATCACCGCTCCTCTTGCATCGCGAATCGCAGTCTCACTACCAATTTAGAATAAATCTTAGCCAACCGCATTTTTGTCCGAGGTTAAAGTGTCGAGATGCCAGCGAAATGGTGGCAATCTTCACAAAACGGTTCAGCGTGAGGCGGCCATCGCCGCACCGGCTCTACTCGCGGCGTAAGGCCGCCGCTCACGAAGCCAGCCAAGGGCCTGTCTCCGCCTTCGGTAACAATCCGTCTCATAAAGAATTGCGACACCGCGCCAGAGCGCTGCGACATTCGGCATAAGCCCGTTCCCACCGCAAGCGCCAGGACCTGGCGCACAAGGGGAAAGATGGCGTGCCCCCTCTCTCCCCAGCAAGCCGAAAATCCGGTCTCCCCAGGCTTCCGCGCTGCGCTTGTGCAGCCCGGCGT
>JAYVYA010000271.1:0-4548 GCA_043784745.1 Hyphomicrobiales bacterium | reverse complement strand
CTTGCCGACCTGAAATAGGGGTGGGTAATTACCTTCGCTGAATTCCTGATCGAAATGCACGAAGGCGGTGAAGTTTTCGAGAACAAGATGGGAGATGTGACCCATGAACTGAACCTTTGGTTTCTCTCCCGCGAAGGGCGGGCGAGGGATTTACCCCCCAATATTAAACGCCGCCAGCGCTGCCATATTGACAATATCCGAATCCCTCGCCCCGAGCGGCACAATCTGCACCGGGCGGTCCAGTCCGATGATCAGCGGCCCGATTACCGTCGCCCCGCCCAGTTCCTGCAGCAGCTTGGTGGAAATGCTGGCGGAATGGAAGGCAGGCATGACCAGGACATTGGCGGTGTCGGTGAGGCGACAGAAAGGGTAGCTGGCCATGACTTCCTTGTTCAGCGCCACATCAGCCGCCATTTCGCCATCATATTCAAAATCGACCCGGTTCTGGTCAAGAATTTTTACCGCGTCAATCACCTTGACCGAGCGCTCGCCCGCCGGATGGCCAAAAGTGGAGAAGGCCAGGAACGCCACGCGCGGGGTGTAGCCGAGCCGCCGGGCCACCCCCGCCGCCTCCTTGGCGATGGCCGCCAGCTGCTCGGCATCCGGCATTTCGGTAATAGCCGTATCGGCCACCACCACAGGGCGGCCACGGGCCAGCACGATGGAAACGCCGATCAACTGGTGGCCCGGCTTGGTATCAATCACCCGGCGCACATCTTCCAGCGCAATCGAGAAATTGCGGGTGACGCCGGTTACCAGCGCATCGGCATCGCCCATAGCCACCATAGCGGCCCCAAAGTGGTTGCGGTCCTGGTTGATCAGGCGCTGGCAATCCCTCAGCAGATAGCCGCGGCGCTGCAAGCGCTCGTAGAGAAACTGCGCATAAACATCGTTGCGGGTGGAGAGGCGGGCATTGTGGATTTCGATGTATTTGTCATTGAGGTCGATGCCGCCGGCCTTGGCGCTGGCCTTGATCCGGTCCTCCCGGCCCACCAGAAGCGCGGTGCCAAGGCCCTGCTGGGCGAACATGACAGCGGCGCGGATCACCTGTTCCTCCTCGCCCTCGGCGAACACCACCCGCTTGGGATAGCGCCGCACCCGCTCGACAATGCGCTGCAGGGCACCGGCCACCGGGTTGCGGCGGGCCGACAGCGCCTCGGAATAGGCTTTCATGTCGGTGATGGGTTTTCTGGCCACGCCCGTATCCATCGCCGCCTGCGCCACGGCGACGGGCACGACATGGATCAGGCGCGGATCAAACGGCACGGGAATGATATAATCGCGGCCAAAGCGCGGGCGGGCCCCGGAATAGGCTGCGGCGACTTCATCGGGCACATCGGCACGGGCCAGTTCGGCCAGCGCATGCACCGCCGCGATTTTCATCTCCATGTTGATGGTTTTGGCCCGCACATCGAGCGCCCCCCGGAAGATGTAGGGGAAGCCCAGAACATTGTTGACCTGGTTGGGATAGTCCGAGCGGCCTGTGGCCATGATCACGTCATCGCGCACCGCCGCCGCTTCTTCGGGCGTGATTTCCGGGTCGGGATTGGCCATGGCGAAAATCACGGGATTGGGGGCCATGGACTTGACCATTTCCGCCGTCAGCGCGCCTTTGGCCGAAAGGCCGAAGAAAATGTCAGCACCCTTCATGGCCTCAGCCAGCGTGCGCAGCGGCGTATCCACCGCATGGGCCGATTTCCACTGGTTCATCCCCGCCGTGCGGCCCCGGAAGACGACGCCTTTGGTATCGCACAGGAGGACGTTTTCCGACGCAAAGCCGATGGATTTGATCAGGTCGAGGCAGGCAATGCCCGCCGCGCCCGCGCCATTGCAGACGAGGCGCGTGGTCTTGATATCGCGCCCGGTGAGGTGGATGGCGTTGATCATGCCCGCCGCCGCGATAATGGCGGTGCCGTGCTGGTCATCATGGAATACCGGAATATCCATCAGCTCGCACAGCTTTTCCTCGATAATAAAGCATTCGGGGGCCTTGATATCCTCCAGATTGATGCCGCCGAAGGAGGGGCCGAGATAGCGCACGGCATTGATGAAGGCTTCCGGGTCTTCGGTATCGACCTCCAGGTCAATCGAATCAATGTCGGCAAAGCGCTTGAACAAGACCGCCTTGCCTTCCATCACCGGCTTGGCGGCCAGCGCGCCCAGATTGCCGAGGCCAAGGATGGCGGTGCCATTGGTGATGACGGCAACCATATTGCCTTTGACGGTATAATCATAAGCCAGCGCCGGATCTTTTGCGATAGCCAGCACCGGCACGGCGACACCCGGCGAATAGGCCAGCGACAGGTCACGCTGGGTCGCCATCGGCTTGGTGGCCACAATTTCCAGCTTGCCGGGCCGCCCGCGCGAATGGAACAGCAGCGCTTCCTGATCGGTAATGGTCGGGCGTTTGGGGGTTTTGGGCTTCTGGTCCGCCATGGGATATCTCGCGCGCGCTGGAAAAGGAGGCGGACTTTAGCGGTGCGGAATGGAGGCGGCAAGGGCGGGTGCGGGTTTTGTCGGGTGCGGGTTTAAGCCAGGCTTTGCGCCCTCAGCCGGGCCACCCGCCGGGCGCTGGGCCGGGCGCGCTGGGCCAGCCGCGTCATAATCGCCAGCCGCTCGGCTTCGTCCATCACGCTCCAGCGGCCAATTTCGGCCAGGGTGCGCCCGCAGCCGAGGCAGGTTTTGGTGCTTTCGTGCAGCACGCAGAGTTTGACACAGGGAGAAAAAGCTTGGCTCATGATGCTCCCTAGCATGAAAACGGACAGTTGACAGCGTGCCGGAGCGGCGTCACCCTCCAGCGCAAATTCGGGACAGGGACTTATGATTCAGCGCAGGCAGTTTCTCATCACACTGGCGCTAGCCGGGCTGGCAATGTTGGCTGGTGAAGCGGTGCCGGCCCAATCAGCCGAACGGACGGCCTGTGTGGAGGCGGCGCGCCGTTTCGAAAGCCAGAATGGCCAACTCAATTCCATCGAAATCAATAATATGCTGTTTGCGGCAGCCGAAAATGACTGCGAGGCGCTGGCCCTGCGCCTGCTTGACAACCGGGCCTCGCTGGAAGCGCGGGACCGCGAGGGCAACCGGGCGCTGGCCCGCGCCGCACGGGCGGGCCGGGTGGCGATGGTCCGGCTGTTTTTGGAGAAAGGCGCCGAGATTGATGCCCGCAATATCGCGGGATCGACCGCGCTGTACCTTGCCGCCGAAAAGGACCGGGGGCAGGCCATTGCGGTTCTGCTCGCCGCCGGTGCCAATCTCAATCTGGCCGGACGAAGCGACGAACGCCCGCTGGCCGCCGCCGCCTATAATGGCGCTGAAACGGCTGTGGAAGCGCTGCTGGCGCGGGGGGCGCAGGTTGATGCCACCGATGCCACCGGCAAAACCGCCCTGGCCTATGCCTCAGCGGCCGGCTGGGCGAAAATCGCGCAGAGGCTGATCACGACCGGAGCGGATGTCAACCGGCGGCAGGGGCACGGCACGACCGTGCTTGGCTGGGCCGCAGGCCACCCTGAAGAGGTCGGCGAGGCGCAGGCCGTCGAAATCATCCGTCTGTTGCTGGCCAATAGTGCCCGGATTGAAGATGCCGATGACCGTGGCCGGACGGCGCTGATGGTGGCAGCGGAAACCGGCCATGCGGAGAGTGCGGAGGCGCTGCTGGCGGCGGGGGCCGCGCGCGGCACACGGGATTTGGCGGGAAAACTGGCAGCCGATCTGGCCATTAATACGGCGCTGCAGGAAAAGCTGCACCCGTGAGGGCTGCCACGCACTGCCGCCGCGCACGGGCGCACTGGAAGTGCGCGGTCCCGTCAAAGTCCCGCCAGAAATTCGCTGAGCGCTGCAAGGTCGGCCTCGGGGGTTGCCGTCATCAGGCTGGTCATGCCCGGATTGTTGGCCCGTGCGCCGGAGCGGAATTCGGCGATGGTCTTGACCATATATTCCCTCGATTGTCCTGAAAGCCTGGGCACGGAGCCGCCATCGCCCTGATACATGTCGAGATGGCAGCCGGTGCAGCCAACAGCACCATTGGCGGTGCGGGCCTGGCGCACCACATCGTCGGGTGCCGATGGCTGGCGAAGGGCAGGCCACGGCTTCGCGGAAAAATATTCGGCCAGGGCCAGCATGTCCTCGCGCGGCATGTCACTGACAATGGCCTGCATGATTTCATTGGCGCGGGCCCCTTTCTTGAAGTCGCGCAATTGCAGGTAGATATAGCCATTGCTCTGGCCCCATATCACCGGGGTCAGTTTTTCCTGGGGAATGCCTTGCTCGCCGTGGCAGGAACCGCAAACGGCGGCTTTCTCCTCGACGGATTGCGCGCGGGCAAGCTGGCCTGTGGCCAGAAGGCCGGCAGCGGCAAAAATAATGATGCGCAACCTGTTCATCGGCATGCCTGTTGTTCGGCCAGTCACAGAAACGGAGCCAGAGCGGCCCCGTTTCCATCATCCATGTCATCGCCCAAGGATCAATCAGCCGTGAAGGCGATGATTGAATTGCCGCGCTTGTAGTCGAGCTGGGTGTTGCCGCCTGCGCCAACCACAATATATTGCTTGC
>JAYVYA010000270.1:0-2683 GCA_043784745.1 Hyphomicrobiales bacterium | reverse complement strand
CTCCTCAGGGTGAGGGTGGGGTGATTTGGCTTCACCCGATTGCCCTGCTGCCGGGTGGAGCTTGACGCTGGGATGGGGGTGAAATACGGCTGCTGGACTTGGCGAAACGCCGCGCTGACGCAGGAAGCTGGCCCCATGGCGCCCATCAACAACCGGAACAAGGCGTGGGCCGGCTGCGCACAAAACCCGCCCGCCAACGCCCCCGGCCATCCATGAGCGGCCCCGCTGCCGGCCAGCAAGCTCCCGGCGCGGATGGGCCGCCACCCTCCGGCACCCGGCTCGTCCGCAGCGGCTGGGGCTTCCTTCAGGATTTCCTCGGCTTTGTCCGTCCCGGACTGTGGCGCGGGTTGCTGCTGGTCGGGTCCGGGGCGCTGCTGGAAAATGTCAGTATCGTGCTGCTGATTCCTCTGGTCGCGCTAACCGCCAATGAAGGGGTGCCGCAGGGCCGCGTCGAGACCATCGCCGCCGCCCTGTTTGATGTCGCCGGGGCGAAAACCCGGCTGGCGCAGATGTTTGTCCTGCTGATGGTGTTCGCCGCGCTGCTGCTGGCCCGGGCGCTGGTGCAAGCGCGCCGCAACCTTTTGCTGGCGCGCTGGCGGATCGGGTTTGTGCAATCCTTGCGGCTGCGCATCCTGCGCGGGCTGGCTGGTGCCAGTTGGGCGCGGATCCAGAGCCTGCAGCATGCAAGGATTTCCCATGTGCTGGGCGGCGATATTGACCGGGCCGGGGCTGCCGCCTATGCGGGCTTGGATGGCTGCGTCGCCCTGATCATGCTGGCCAGCCAACTGGTTCTGGCGCTCTGGCTGGCACCGCTGTTTGCGGGGGCTGGCGTGCTTGTGCTGGGGCTGGCGACGCTCGGACTCGCCTGGCAGATGCGCCACAGCTATGCCTCCGGCAACAGGGTGACTACCGGTCAGCTGGCGTTGATGCATTCTGCCGGCCAGTTTCTCGGCGGCCTCAAGCTGGCCATGGGCCAGAACATGCAATCCACCTTCGTGACCGAATTTGAAACCGGCCTGAAAGATATCGCCCGCCAGCAGCTGGCCTTTTCCGGCCAGCAGACCCGCAGCCAGCTGGGTTTCTCAAGCTTGACGATTCTGGCTGCCGCAGCCTGTGCCTTCATTGGCATCGGCTGGCTGGACATGCCACTGGCCGTGGTGGTGCCGCTGCTGCTGGTGCTGGGCCGGATGAGTGGCCCGGCAATGAGCATCCTGGGCAACATCCAGATTTTGATGAACAGCCTGCCGGCCTATGAGCGGCTGCGCGAGCTGGAGGGAGGGCTGGTGCCGGACGCCTCGGGAGCCAGCGCTGCAACCGGTCCCGTCACCGTCACCGGCCTGGCGGACAGCCCGGTAATCTTTGACAATGTCACCTTCACCCACATGCCAGCCGACAATGGCGCGCGCGGCCCGGCGAGCGGCGTGCGGGGAGTGAGCCTGACCCTGCAACCGGGCGAAATTTTGGGCATTACCGGGCCGTCCGGCTCCGGCAAGACCACCTTTGCCGATCTGCTGGCCGGTTTGCACCAGCCGCAGCAGGGGGATGTTCTGGCCGGAGGCAGGGTTTTGCAGGGCGGGGTGCTGGCAACCTGGCGCGGGCAACTGAGCTATGTCGCGCAGGACGCATTCCTGTTTCACGCCAGCCTGCGGAAAAACCTGCTCTGGGGCCAGCCCGGTGCCAGTGATGCCGACCTTTGGCAGGTGCTGAAGCTTGCGGCGGCGGACGGGTTTGTGCGCAACCTCCAGCACGGGCTGGACACAATTGCGGGCGAGCGCGGCATTCTGGTGTCGGGCGGCGAGCGCCAGCGTCTGGCGCTGGCCCGCGCGCTGCTGCGCCGACCCCGCCTGCTGGTTCTGGACGAGGCGACCAGCGCACTGGACATCGCAACGGAGCGGCTGATTTTGCAGAATGTTGCCGGGCTGACGCCAAGGCCGACAATCATCATCATCGCCCACCGGCCCGAAAGCCTGAGTCTGTGCACCCGCATCCTGATATTTGAGGAGGGTGCCCTCAAAACCCCGGAACCCCGGCCCGAGGCCGCGCCTTGACCCCGGCGCATTCTTCCATGCTGGGGCGGCTGGCCGGGCGGATCGTTACCCGGGCGCTGGCGCAAGCGCCGGACGGGTTTCCCCTGCTGGCCGCGTGCTGCCGCTGGCCCCGCTCGCCACAACGGGTGGAGGCGATCAAGGCCGGCGCTGCGGTGCTGGCGGACTGGCCGCACTGGTTGTTGCTGGTGCGCGCCCATCGCGTCTGGGGGCTGGCAGCCAGCGGCATCGCCGATGGTGCCATTGTGCCGCCACAGGCGATTGCCGGCAGGCTGCAAGCCCGGACAGCGCAGGCAACCCGCGGCAATCTCAAGCTGGCCAGGGCAAGTGTGCAGCTTTACGGCTTGTTGCAGCAGGCGGGTCTCTCGGTTGTCGTGCTCAAGGGCGTGGCGCTGTCGGTCCTCGCCTATCGCCATCTCTCGGTCAAAAACAGCGTCGATATTGACCTGTATGTGCCACCCGGCGAGGTGGCGCGGGCCAGGGACGTGCTGGAGGGCGCGGGCTATGGCCTGGCCCATGCCCCCGGCGGATTGAACGCGCAACAGCTGGCCCGGCTGGTGCGCTGCACACGCGAACTCGGGTTCCGGTCCGGCCCCGGCCAGCCCCTGATCGAGCTGCACTGGCAACTTGGCTACAAT
>JAYVYA010000269.1:0-4506 GCA_043784745.1 Hyphomicrobiales bacterium | reverse complement strand
CGCATGGTGCGCATGGCCGCGCCGACCAGAACCAGAGCGGAAATTCCAGCCAGTGGAGACAGCACCGCCAGCAGCCGGGCCGGTGCGCCCGCGCGGTCCAGCAACAGGATGATCCCGGCGACTATCAGCAGGCCGGCGGCGGCAAAGCCGGCGCGCCCGCCCCTGCCCGGACCCGGCGCGTGCTGAAATTGACCATATTGGCTGTGCACAAAAAATTCCGTCGCATTTCTTCCGGCAAACTGGTAGAACTTCCCAATCAATGAAACAAGATGCACGGGGACGGTTCGATGACGTGTTTCGTGGCTCAGCTGGCTCTGCTTGAGAGCGGGTTGCAAACTTCATCGTTTAGTCATAAACGGCCTTTTCTCACGAGGCCTTCTGGAGCCCTATTTTGACACAAATCATCATTGCGGATGATCACCCGCTTGTTCGCGGCGCGCTGCATCAGGCTGTGGCAGGAGCCGTCGAGAATGCCAAAATTGCCGAATGCGGCGATCTGGATTCGTTGCGCGAATTGCTCGCTGCCAAGACAGGCACCGATCTGGTATTGCTGGATTTGGCCATGCCGGGGGTGCGCGGCTTTTCCGGCCTGATCTATTTGCGGGCCGAGCACCCGGGCGTGCCGGTCGTGGTCGTTTCGGCCAACAGCGAGCGCAGCGTCATGCGCCGCTGCATTGATTTTGGCGCTTCCGGCTTCATTCCAAAAACCAGCGACATGGCCACCATGCGCAGCGCCATCCGCCAGATTCTCGATGGAGAAACCTGGACGCCGGTGGATGTGGACCTTGAAACCCCCGCCGACCGCGAGACGGCAGACATGATCCGCCGCCTCGGCACGCTTACGCCCCAGCAGGTGCGGGTGCTGATGATGCTGTCGGAAGGGCTGTTGAACAAGCAGATCGCGTTTGAACTCACCGTATCGGAAGCGACGGTGAAGGCGCATGTCTCGGCCATCCTGCAAAAACTCGGGGTCGAGAGCCGGACCCAGGCGGTCATTGCCGCCGCCAAGATCGAGGCCATCGGCACCCGCACCGAATAGGCGGCCTGCCCGGATATTTCAGCGAGGCATTATGTCTGATAACGCCATTACCCGCTTTATTGGCGGCTCGCCGCTGGCGGTGCTGTTCCGGCTTTTGCTGGTGTCCCTGCTGGTCGGTGCCTTCATGGTGTGGAATGGCTTCAGTCCGCTGATGATTCTGCGCGGGGTGCAGGATATTGTGCTGCGCCTGTGGAATGCCGGATTTGATTCAATTCGCGAGATTGGCCAGTATGTTCTGGCCGGTGCCGTGATTGTGGTCCCGGTCTGGCTGGTCATGCGCCTGATGAGCGCCCGGCGCGGGTGAAGGCTGGGCTTGCCCCTCACACGCCATAAAACCCGCGATACCATTCGACAAACTTCGGCACACCAATTGTCACCGGCGTGCCCGGCTTGTAGCCGGTCAGTTGCTCCAGCATGTCCGCGCTGGCGAAGGTTTTGGGCACATCGCCTTTCTGCATCTCCATGTAATTACGCAGTGCAGACCTGCCGACGGCGGCCTCCACCGCTTCGATAAAGGCCATCAAGGTTACCGGCGTGCCGCCGCCCAGATTGATGGTGCGATAGGGCGCAACCGGCGAAGCGCCCTGCCCGCCTGCCACCGGCGCGAGCGCGGAGAGACGGGCGACCGCCTCCACGAGATCATCAATGAACGTGAAATCACGCGACATTTCGCCGTGGTTGTAGATGTCGATCGGGGTGCCGTCGATGACACCGCGGGTAAACTTGAACATCGCCATATCGGGCCGGCCCCACGGGCCATAGACGGTAAAAAACCGGAAGGCGGTGGTCGGCTGGTTCCAAAGGTGGGCGTAGCTGTGGGCCATCAGCTCGGTGGATTTTTTTGTGGCAGCATAGAGCGTCAGCGGCTGGTCGGCCATATCCGTCTCGACAAACGGCACTTTGGGATTGGCCCCGTAGATGGAAGAAGTGGAGGCTAGCATGAAATGCCCCGCCGGCTGCTGGCGCAGCATTTCCATCAGGTTGAACGTGCCAATCAGGTTGGCATCAACATAAGCGCGCGGATTTTCAAGGCTGTAGCGCACACCGGCCTGAGCGGCGAGGTGCAGGACGAGATCAAAGGGAGCGCCCGCGACCACCGGCTCCAGCGCGCCGGGCGTCTCCAGCATCAGCCTGTGGAAGGAAAAGCGCGGGTATTCTTGCAGCAAGGCGTGGCGCGCGTATTTGAGATTGACGTCATAATAGGCCGTGAACCCGTCCAGCCCGACGACTTCATACCCTTGCTCCAGAAACTGGCGGGCAAGATGAAAGCCGATGAAACCGGCGGAACCTGTAACGAGAATGCGCATGGGGGCGTTTTGTCAGGGGGAGGCGGGGTTGGCAAGGGGGTACGGCTTGATTGCATTGGCGGGACAGGCCGGTTGATGCTAGCTGGTTGCTGGCGGTCTCCGTCCGGCCCATCCAACACAGCGGTTTTGTCCAGATATGAGCGTTGCATTCGTCCGTGAAGAATCTGCCGAGGCGGCGGCGCAGGTTGATCTGCCCGAGCGCGTGATCTCGCCGCATCCCAATTTCGTCACCAGAGCAGGTCTGGACGGGATTGGCAGCGCACTGGCACAAGCGCGGGCGCTGTATGAAACCGCGCAGAAAATCGAGGATATCAACGAGCGGCGGCGCGCCAGCGAACATGCGGCGCGCGATGTGCGCTATTTCAGCGCAAGGATAGCCAGCGCGCAACTGATGCCAGAGCCAGCCAGCCATGAAACCGTCGCCTTCGGCAGCCGCGTGACTTTCATGCGCAATGACGGCCGCCAGCAAAGCTTCAAAATCGTCGGCGAATATGAAGCCGAACCCGCAAAAAGCAGCATCTCCTGGGTCTCTCCGGTGGCACGGGCGCTGATGGGCAAAGCGGTCAGGGACACAGTGACACTAAATGGCGGGGAACTGGAGATTTCGGGGATTGGGTAAGGGGTGGAAAAGTCGCTTCCGCAATAACAGCAATGTCTCGCACGACATTGTTCTAAAAAGCAGAACAAACCCATGTTCATTTTTTTAGAACATGCTATGGTGCAACATGCTCATCATTTCTCGCGCGACAATTGCAAGATATGCCGGGGAGCATCCGGGCATGCGGTCGTCAGCCAACACATGGCTGGCCCGCGTCGAGGCCGCGCAATGGCAGAATATGTCGGACGTGCAGGCCGATTTTCCGAAGGCGTCGGTGCTGAACGGCGAAAGGGCGCGTTTTGAGGTTGCTGGCGGCAATTATCGCCTGATTGCCGCAATCAAATTCAACCGGGTAGTCAATGGGCGACGCGTGAACGGAACCGTTTTCATCAAGTTCATTGGCAGCCACAGCGAGTATGATGCGGTGGATGCCCTTTCCGTGTCGCAGTTTTAGGAGGTCGACATGAATATCAAGCCGATCCGGACGAAAACCGCTCACATTGCCGCGCTGAAAGAAATCGAGCGGCTGTGGCGGGCTGCCGATGATACGCCAGAGGCTGACATGCGGGAGGTTCTCACGATCCTTGTGGCAGATTACGAAGATCGCCACTATCCGGTGACAAAAATCGCCCCGCATGAAATTCTCGCGCATGCGATTGCGGATAATGGCCGCACGCAGGCGGAACTGGCCCGATTGCTCGGTTCCCGCTCCTACGCCTCCGAGGTGCTGGCCATGAAGCGGAGTTTGACAGTGGAAGCCATCGCTAAAATCAGCAAGGCGTGGAATATTCCGGTGGAGTTGCTGGTGGCGTTTGCGGTGGGGGTGAAGGCTGCGAGAAGGAAGGCGGATTCGGGAAAGCCGTCCGCATCCAAGCCGGGTTCAAAAAGGGCGGCGTAGAATCGTTGGAGCTTTCGCCCACCAGCCGCGAATATGTGCAATGCTACGCTGACCCCGTAACTCCTGTTGCAGGCGGGCGAGGATGTGATGCTTGTCCATTGCGGGGTTGTAGCACGGGAGGGAGGTTTAGGGGAGTCCCGTTTTCGGCAGTCGCTTCGAATAATGCAATGCGTATCATGTCCCCGTAACGCATCTCCCCGTAACGCCCGTAACACCCAAACGCCCGGTTTCAAAAAAAAGCGGCGTAGCGACGAAATACTGCAATGCATACAATCCTCGTTACCTTGTAAAATTTGTATATCGAAAATTTATTATCGAATTTGACCTATAAATCGTCCGAGATGCCCGATGAATTGTAGCTAATCTTGAGTTCTTTTTTCAGTTTTGTCGGCGTTTTGATGATGTCCATCGTTGTTATTTCCATATTAGATGTATTTACAAAATTCAAAATATAGTTTTTTAAAAAAAACAATTTCACCGAAATGGAGAATTTCGATATTTTTTTCTGATCCATTATATTTAAAATTGAAATACGTTTTACTATACGAACTTAATACCTCACAATTTGTAATTACCCACCCTTATTTCCGCTGATTTTTCCGCCCCTTGCCAATCCCGCGAAACTCTGAATCCATGGGGGCATGGATCGGACTGATTTGCAGCG